>NZ_JBEOYD010000016.1:0-231011 GCF_040296885.1 Streptomyces sp. NPDC001980
GTATTCATCTCCCGCGCCGCGCGCGGCGGGTTCGAGGTGGTGCACGTGGTCACACTGCTCGCGTACTTCGCCGTCGCGGTCGCCACGCACCGGCCCGTCGACGGAACGTTCCGTCGACGGGCGCCGGAGGGTCGTAAACCAGTCAGGTCGGTGAAAGATCAGGTCCACGAACGGGGGACAACGGGTTACGACGTGATGCCGGACCAGCGGCCGGTCCGGTCACGTCGGTGAACGTACGACCGGTCGGTGACGGACGATCGGTGGGACCGGTCGGTGAGATCGGGGATCTGGGATCGGTGATCGGCCATCGGTGGCCGGCCGCCGGCTGCCGGTCGTCGGTGGTGAGCCGTCGGCGATCGGTCGGTCGGTGCCGGTCGGTCAGTGGATGATGCCGGTGCGCAGGGCCACGGCGACCATCCCGGCGCGGTCGCCCGTGCCGAGCTTGCGGGCGATGCGGGCGAGGTGGCTCTTGACGGTGAGGGCGGACAGTCCCATCGAGACGCCGATCGCCTTGTTCGACTGGCCCTCCGCGACCAGCCGGAGCACCTCGACCTCACGGCCGGAGAGCTCGCGGTAGCCGCCCGGGTGGCTCGGGGCACCCGGGGGGCGGCGGTGCATGCGGGAGGCGGCGCCGATGGGGGCGGCACCGGGTCGGGTGGGGAGCCCGATGTTGGTGCGGGTGCCGGTGACGACGTAGCCCTTGACGCCGCCGGCCAGGGCGTTGCGCACGGCGCCGATGTCGTCGGCGGCGGACAGGGCCAGGCCGTTGGGCCAGCCCGCCGCGCGGGTCTCGGACAGGAGGGTCAGGCCGGAGCCGTCGGGGAGGTGGACGTCGGCGACGCAGATGTCGCGGGGGTTGCCGATGCGGGGACGAGCCTCCGCGATGGACGAGGCCTCGATGACATCGCGCACACCGAGCGCCCACAGGTGGCGGGTGACGGTGGAGCGGACGCGCGGGTCGGCCACGACCACCATGGCGGTGGGCTTGTTCGGGCGGTAGGCGACCAGGCTTGCGGGCTGCTCTAGGAGAACGGACACCAGGCCTCCTGGGGTGGGGGACGGGGGCCGGCTTGTGGGGAAGAAGCCGGGACGAACCGTGCTTTCAAGGTCACAGTCGTCTTCGGCACCAAACCCGTCCGCCTTTAGAGAATGATCACGATCTGGTGAGTAACAATACGTGCAATTCGGACACGCGATCGATCATCCGAAGATCGAATCGGTTCGGGCTGTTGCCGTACGGGACAGAAAGTGGCCGTATCGACAAAGAGATGGTCAATGAAGGGTGAGTCGACGGGACTCGGGTGGACGGGGTGAGTCGACGGGACTCGGGTGGACGGGTTGATTCGACGGGACCCGGGTGGACGGGTCCCTGATCTGCGACGGCGCGGGTTCAGCGCGCCTGCGGGTCGCGGCGCTGCGGCAGGGTGACCACCGAGGCGTCGCCCGGGGCGGCCGGCGGCAGGCCCGCCACCTGCGCCAGCAGGTCGCACCAGGAGGCGAGGTGGGCGGCGGTGTCCGGGACGCCGGTGCGGCCCTCCCGGGGCGTCCAGGAGGCCCGGATCTCGATCTGCGAGGCGGCGGGGCGCGCGGACAGCCCGCCGAAGTAATGCGAACTGGCACGCGTCACGGTCCCGCTCGGCTCGCCGTACGACAGGCCGCGCGCCTGGAGGGCGCCGGTCAGCCACGCCCAGCAGACGTCCGGCAGCAGCGGATCGGCCGCCATCTCCGGCTCCAGCTCCGCGCGTACCAGCGTGACCAGACGGAACGTGCCGTGCCAGGCGTCGTGCCCGGCCGGGTCGTGCAGCAGTACGAGACGCCCGTCGGCGAGATCCTGCTCGCCGTCGACCACCGCGGCCTCCAGGGCGTATGCGAACGGGGCGAGACGCTGCGGGGCGGGCGTCGGCTCCACCTCGACCTGCGGCCGCAGCCGGGCACCGCGCAGCGCGTCGACCGCGGCCCGGAAGGCCGGCGGTACCGGTGGCGCCGTACTCCCGGTATGTCCTTCGTCCTCCTCGGTGTCCTTCCCCTCGCCCATCCCGCCAGCGCCGTCCGACAGTCGTCCCTGAGCCGCAGCCATGCGGGGAAGAGTAAGGGGAACGGCGCCTTCGCGCAGGGAGAGACACCACCTAAGGACCATGTAAGGGCGCCGCGATGCCGGGTTCCGGGGCGTGCGAGACTTGCCGTCGTGAGTGCGAACGGAAGCCCCACGGGCCAGCAGCCGACAGCGACGTACGACAGTGCCTTCCTGAAGGCGTGCAGGCGTGAACCCGTGCCGCACACCCCCGTGTGGTTCATGCGGCAGGCCGGCCGTTCGCTGCCGGAGTACCACAAGGTGCGCGAGGGCATCCCGATGCTGGAGTCGTGCACGCGGCCCGAGCTGGTCGCCGAGATCACCCTCCAGCCCGTGCGCCGGCACCACGTGGACGCGGCGATCTACTTCAGCGACATCGTCGTCCCGCTCAAGGCCATCGGCGTCGACCTCGACATCAAGCCCGGCGTCGGCCCGGTCGTCGCGCACCCGATCCGCACCCGCGCCGACCTCGCCCAGCTCCGCGCCCTCACCCCCGAGGACGTCTCCTACGTCACCGAGGCGATCGGCCTGCTCACCGCCGAGCTCGGCCCGACCCCGCTGATCGGCTTCGCCGGCGCCCCGTTCACCCTCGCGAGCTACCTCGTCGAGGGCGGCCCCTCGCGCACCTACGAGAACGCCAAGGCGATGATGTACGGCGACCCGGAGCTCTGGGCCGACCTGCTCGACCGCCTCGCCGACATCACGGCCGCGTTCCTCAAGGTGCAGATCGAGGCCGGCGCCTCCGCCGTCCAGCTCTTCGACTCCTGGGCCGGCGCGCTGGCCCCCGCCGACTACCGCCGCTCGGTGCTGCCCGCCTCCGCGAAGGTCTTCGACGCCGTCGCCGGATACGGCGTCCCGCGCATCCACTTCGGGGTCGGCACCGGCGAACTGCTGAAGCTCATGGGCGAGGCCGGCGCGGACGTCGTCGGCGTCGACTACCGGGTCCCGCTCGACGAGGCCGTCCGCCGGATCGGCCCCGGCAAGGCGCTCCAGGGCAACCTCGACCCGACCGTCCTGTTCGCCGGCAAGGACGCGGTGGAGACCAAGGCGCGCGAGGTGCTCGACGCGGCTGCCGGTCTCGAGGGCCACGTCTTCAACCTGGGCCACGGCGTGATGCCGTCCACCGACCCCGACGCGCTGACCCGCCTCGCCGAGTTCGTCCACACCGAGAGCGAGCGCTGACCCGGTCCGCTACCAGCCGTGCCGGGGCCGGGCCCGCCTGCCGAACAGCAGGCCGCGCGGTTCCGGCGGCGGGGGCGTGCCCGGTTTGAGCGGCCAGGCGAGCACCATGCCCACCAGGAAGCCGACGATGTGCGCCGCGTACGCCACGGTCCCGGCGTCCGAGACGCCCTCGCCGGACGAGTAGACGGCCTGGAGCACGAACCAGAAGCCCAGCACCAGCCAGGCCGGGAGCCGCAGCGGCAGGAAGACCAGGAACGGGACCAGTACCCAGACCCTGGCCGTCGGGTAGAGGACGAGATACGCGCCCAGGACACCGGCGATCGCGCCGGACGCGCCGATCAGCGGGTCGCCCGACGAGGCGTTGACGAGCGCGAAGCCGTAGCCGGCCGCGTAGCCGCAGAAGACGTAGAAGAGGAAGAAGCGGATGTGGCCCATCCGGTCCTCGACGTTGTTGCCGAAGATCAGCAGGAACAGCATGTTGCCCAGCAGGTGCAGCCAGCTGCCGTGCAGGAACATCGCCGTGAAGACCGACAGCGCCGGCGACTTGTCGTAACCGGGCGGGCCGACGACACAGCCGGGGCCGCTCCGGCCGATGCCCACCTGGCCGGTCGGGACCACCTGCGGCAGCTGATGGTGGATCAGCTCCCGGGGGACCGCCGCGTAGTGGTCCATGAAAGCCTGCAGATGACACAGCTGCGCCAGATCGCTGCCGCCGGCCACGGAGCCGGCTATGCCGGGCGTGAAGAGGAAGACGAGCACGTTCGCGGCGATCAGCGCGTACGTCACGTACGGCGTGCGACGCACCGGGTTCACGTCATGAACGGGGATGACCACAGCTGACTAGTGCCCAGAGCGGGGGCGCTCGATGCGCGGGGAGCCCCGGTGAACGTCGTCACGCGCGCGTGCGTATGTCCTTGCGACCGACGTGAGGTTCAGGCGACGTGAGGAACAGGCGATGAACGAGCGGGTTGCTTCTCAGGGGTTCCCTCCCATGCAGGCCATGCCCGACGGTGAGGCCGAGATCTCCCTTGTCGTACGGCTGCCCTGGGAGGACGTGGCACGGCTCGGCCAGGAGGCGGGGCGGCTGGCCGCGCAGATGCAGCGGCCGGTGACGCTGGACGAGGCGGTGAGCAACCGGCTGCGGTCGACGCGACCCGCGGCCGCGCATGCGCGGCCGGGGACCGAGCAGGGGGGCGGGGTTGCCGCGGCTGCGCCGGGTGGTGCGGGGGTGACTTCGTTGCCGCGGATCAGTGGGACGGCTTGATCGCCGTTGCGGGGTGCGGGTGGGCTGTGGCTGGTCGCGCCCCGCGGCGGAGCCGCAAATCGACTACGTCCCGTGCCCCTTACGGGGCGCCTCAGTGACCGTTGCGCACCTTGGTCGCCGCCTTTCTGGCCGCTACGAGGACCGGGTCCCACACCGGTGAGAACGGTGGTGCGTAGCCCAGGTCCAGGGCCGTCATCTGTTCCACGGTCATGTTCGCCGTCAGGGCCACCGCCGCGATGTCGACCCGTTTGCCCGCGCCCTCCCGGCCCACGATCTGGACGCCGAGCAGGCGGCCCGTGCGGCGTTCCGCGAGCATCTTGACCGTCATGGGGCTCGCGCCGGGGTAGTAGCCGGCGCGGCTCGTGGACTCGATGGTGACCGTCTCGAACTGCAGGCCCACCCGGAGCGCGTCCTTCTCGCGCAGGCCGGTGCGGGCGATCTCCAGGTCGCAGACCTTGCTCACCGCCGTGCCGACGACACCCGGGAACGTGGCGTAACCGCCGCCCACGTTGGTGCCGATGACCTGGCCGTGCTTGTTGGCGTGGGTGCCCAGCGGGATGTACTGCTCCTGGCCCGAGACCAGGTTCAGGACTTCCACGCAGTCGCCGCCCGCCCAGATGTCCTCGTGCCCGCGCACCCGCATCGCGAGGTCGGTGAGCAGGCCGCCGTGCCCGCCGACGGGCAGGCCCGCCGCCTGGGCCAGGCCGGTCTCCGGGCGGACGCCGATGCCCAGGATCACCACGTCCGCCGGGTACTCGGCGTCCTCCGTGGCCACCGCGCGCACCCTGCCGTCCTGGCCGGTGAGCACCTTGGTGACCGCGGCGTCGTTCACCATGGTGATGCCGAGGCCCTCCATGGCCTCGTGCACCAGGCGGCCCATGTCCGGGTCGAGCGTGGACATCGGCTCGCTGCCGCGGTTGACGACCGTCACCTCGTAGCCCCGGTTGATCAGCGCCTCGGCCATCTCGACGCCGATGTAACCGGCGCCGACCACCACGGCCCGGCGGCCACGCGTGCCCGCCAGCGTGTCGAGGAGGGCCTGGCCGTCGTCCAGGGTCTGCACGCCGTGCACCCCCGGCGCGTCCGCGCCCGGCATGTCGGGGCGGATCGGGCGGGCGCCGGTGCCGATGACGAGCTTGTCGTACGGCGTCCAGGACTCGGCGCCGGAATCGACGTCACGCGCGCGTACCCGCTTCCCGGCCACGTCGATCTCCGTGACCTCGGTGCGCATCCGCAGGTCGATCGCGCGGGCGCGGTGCTCCTCGGGGGAGCGGGCGATCAGATGGTCCCGTTCCTCGACGTCGCCGCCGACCCAGTACGGGATCCCGCACGCCGAGTAGGAGGTGAAGTGGCCGCGTTCGAAGGCCACGATCTCCAACTCGTCCGGTCCCCGCAGCCGACGCGCCTGGGACGCCGCGGACATGCCCGCGGCGTCACCGCCGATCACGACCAGTCGTTCCCGCCCACCGTTCATGCTCATGCGAACACGCTACGGGGCGCGGGCATTTCGGGCTCGCTCAGGTCTCGCTGCCGGGCTGCGCGGTGGTACGGCGCCGACGGGCGATCCGCCACCACAGCAGCGCCAGTACGGCCGCCAGGGCGGCGAACGGCAGGGCTGCGCCCAGCGCCAGCGCGATCCAGCGCAGCATGGTGACGAAGACGTGCCAGCCGCCGGACACGGCGTCCACGAACCCCGGGGAGTCGTCCTTCGCGGCCGCCTTCTTCACCGGCGTCCCGGTGAGGGACAGCGTGATCGTGGCCATGCTCGTGCGGTCCTTCAGGGACGCCTGCTGGGCCAGCAGCGACTCCAGGTCGGCCTCCCGGCTGCTCAACTCCCCTTCCAGGGTGACCACGTCACTGAGCTTGGCCGCCCGGTCCATCAGCTCGCGGATCCGGGCCACGCTGGCCCGCTGCGACCTGACCCGGCTGTCCACGTCGACCACCTGGTCGGTGACGTCCTGCGCCTTCGCGGTGCGGTCGATCAGCTTGCCGGCACCCTGGAGGTCGCTGAGCACCTCGTCGTACTTCTCGGTGGGCACCCGGAGGACCACGCGGGTGCGTTCACGGCCCCCGGAATCCCGGGTGGTGGTCTCGTTGCCGACGTAGCCGCCGGCGTCCTCGGCCGTGGTGCGGGCCGCGTCGAGGGCCTTGGGGACGTCCTTGACCTGCACGGTCAGCGAGGCGGTGCGGATGATCCGGTTCACCGTGAGGTCGGGCGTGGTCCTGCCGGTCCCGCTGCCGCTGTCCTTGGCACCTGCCGAGCCCGCCGCCTCCTTGGCCGCGCTGTTCACGTCGGCCTTGGCATCGCTGGCGGAGCCGCCGTCGGAGCTGTCGTTCGCCCCGCATCCGGTGAGGACGAGGGCGGCGGCGAGCAGGAGGCCGGCGAGGGCGGGGCGTACGGGTCGTACGGGATGGCGCATGGTTCCCCCCGAGGGTGGTGATGACTGACGCGACTTCGACGCCGGGGCGGGGCGGGACGTTCGGGGGCGACGGTTCCGGTGTGGTCACGGTCCGGACGCGTACGGGTCACCGGGCCGGGGCGGGCGTGTCAGTGCGGTCTGAGAGAGTGAGGTCATGAGCGCAACGGGCACGGGCCAGGTCGTCGTCATCGGAGCCGGGATCGCGGGACTGGCCGCGGCGCACCGGCTGCTGGAGCGCGGCGCGCGCGTGACCGTGCTGGAGGCCTCGGAGAGAGTCGGCGGCAAGCTGCTGCCCGGCGAGATCGCGGGTGTCCGGGTCGACCTGGGCGCCGAGTCGATGCTGGCCCGCAGGCCCGAGGCGGTCGCCCTGGCCCGCGAGGCAGGGCTCGGCGAGCGGCTGCAGGCCCCCGCCACCGCCACCGCCTCCATCTGGACCCGGGGCGCGCTGCGCCCCATGCCCAAGGGCCATGTCATGGGCGTTCCCGGCACCGCCGCCGCGCTGTCCGGCGTGCTGTCCCAGGAGGGCCTCGCCCGCATCGAGCGCGACGCCGACCTGCCCCGCACCGTGGTCGGCGACGACGTGGCGGTGGGGGAGTACGTCGCCGCCCGGCTGGGCCGCGAGGTCGTCGACCGGCTGGTCGAGCCCCTGCTCGGCGGGGTCTACGCGGGCGACGCGTACCGCATCTCGATGCGCTCCGCGGTCCCGCAGCTCTACCAGGCCGCGCAGACCCACGACTCGCTGACGGAGGCCGTCCGCGAGATCCAGGCCAGGGCGGCGGCGAACCAGCAGACCGGGCCGGTCTTCATGGGCATCGAGGGCGGCGTCGGCACCCTGCCGCTCGCGGTGGCCGAGTCGGTGCGGGCCCGTGGCGGCGAGATCCTGACCGGTACGCCCGTGACCGGACTGCGCAGGGAACCCCGGGGCTGGCGGCTCGCCACGACCGGCCGGGAGCTGCACGCCGACGCCGTGATCGTTGCCGTACCGGCGCCCGTCGCCGCCGGCCTGCTGCGCGCCGAGGCACCCGCCGCCGCGGCCGAACTGGCCGCCGTCGAATACGCCTCGATGGCCCTGATCACCCTCGCCTACCGCCGCGCCGAACTCGGCCTCCCCGCCGGCAGCGGCTTCCTCGTCCCGCCCGTGGACGGCCGCACCATCAAGGCGTCCACCTTCGCCTCCCAGAAGTGGGGCTGGATCGCCGACGAGGACCCGGACGTCGTCGTCCTGCGCACCTCGGTCGGCCGGTACGGCGAGACCGCGGTCCTCGGCCGCGACGACGCCGACCTCGTCGACCTCTCCCGGCACGACCTGCGCGCCGCCACCGGCCTGGACGCGGCCCCCGTCGCCACCCGCGTCACCCGCTGGACCGACGGCCTGCCCCAGTACCCGGTCGGCCACCACGCGCGCGTGGCCCGCGTCCGCGAGCACGTCGCCAAGCTCCCGGGCCTCGCGGTGTGCGGCGCGCAGTACGACGGCGTCGGCATCCCCGCCTGCATCGCGAGCGCGTACGCGGCGGTGGACCAGCTGGCGGGCGACCTCACCGGGGTCGAGGAGCTGACGGCCAACCCGGTGCAGAGCCTGCACGGCGGAGCGGGAGAATAGGGAGCATGAGTGACGACGCCCCCACCACCGAGTCCGGCAGGATCCCGAACAAGGGCAAGCTGGCCAAGGACCTCAACGAGGTCATCCGGTACACCCTGTGGTCGGTCTTCAAGCTGAAGGACGTGCTGCCCGAGGACCGCGCGGGCTACGCCGACGAGGTCCAGGAGCTGTTCGACCAGCTCGCCGCCAAGGACGTGACCGTCCGCGGCACCTACGACGTCTCCGGGCTGCGCGCCGACGCCGACCTGATGATCTGGTGGCACGCCGAGACGAGCGACCAGCTCCAGGAGGCGTACAACCTCTTCCGCCGCACGAAGCTGGGCCGCGCGCTCACGCCGGTCTGGTCGAACATGGCGCTGCACCGCCCCGCCGAGTTCAACCGCTCGCACATCCCGGCGTTCCTCGCCGACGAGACCCCGCGCAACTACGTCAGCGTGTACCCGTTCGTGCGGTCGTACGACTGGTACCTGCTGCCGGACGAGGACCGCCGCCGGATGCTCGCCGACCACGGCAAGATGGCCCGCGGCTACCCGGACGTGCGGGCCAACACGGTCGCCTCGTTCTCGCTCGGCGACTACGAGTGGGTGCTGGCCTTCGAGGCCGACGAGCTGTACCGCATCGTCGACCTCATGCGCCACCTGCGCGGTTCCGAGGCCCGCCGGCACGTCCGCGAGGAGGTCCCGTTCTACACGGGCCGCCGCAAGGACATCGCGGAGCTGGTCGCGGGCCTCGCCTGACGGTCGTCAGCGCTGGCCGGTCTTGCCCTTCAGGGAGTCCCGCAGGTTCTTCCGCCGGGCATGGTCGGCCGGCGCCGCCGCCTTCGGCTCCGCGTGCCCCGCACACGAGGCGCGCCGGTGCGGGAGCCGGCCCTCCAGCAGGTAGGCCTCCAGGTACCCGTTCACGCACTTGTTGGGGCCGCCGCCGATGCCGTGCGTGCCCGCGTCCCGCTCGGTCACCAGCACCGAGTCGGACAGGCGCCGGTTCATCTCCAGCGCGCCCGCGTATGGCGTGGCCGCGTCCCGCTCGGCCTGCAGGATGAGCGTCGGCGGCAGCTCACCGGGGCCCGTCCGCACGTCCAGCGGCCGCTGCCGGGGCACCGGCCAGTAGGCGCACGGCAGGTTCATGAAGGCGTTGTCCCAGGTCTCGAAGGGCGCCACGCGCGCGAGCCGGGTGTTGTCCCGGTTCCAGGTCTGCCACTTCGTCGGCCAGGACGCGTCGTTGCATTCGACGGCCGTGTAGACCGCGTTGCCGTTCTCCGCCTCGGCGGCCGCCTCCGCCGCCGGTGCCGCCAGCCGGACCAGGGGCTTGGCGTCCCCCTTCAGGAACTTCGACAGCGCCTCCGCCCGGCTCGGCCAGAAGTCGTCGTAGTACCCGGCCGACAGGAACGCGCCCTGCAACTGCCCCGGCCCGACCTTCCCGCCGGCCGCCTTCTTGGCCAGCCGCTTGACGGCCTTGTCGTAACTCGCCTGCACCTTCGCGGCCGTGTTCCCGAGCTTGTACACGGCGTCGTTCCTGGCGATCCACTCCCGGAAGTCCGCCCAGCGGCTCTCGAACGCGGCCGACTGCTCGAGGTTGTTCCGGTACCAGACCTGCGCCGGGTCCGGGTTCACCGCCGAGTCCAGCACCATCCGCCGTACGTGCGAGGGGAAGAGGGTCGCGTACAGCGCGCCGAAGTAGGTGCCGTACGAGGCGCCCATGAAGGTCAGCCGGTTCTCGCCGAGCGCCGCGCGCAGCACGTCCAGGTCACGGGCGTTGTTGAGCGAGGTGTAGTGGCGGAGCCTGCTCCCGGACCGCTTCAGGCAGCCTTTCGCGTACGCCTTCGCCTCCTTGATCCGGGCCTTCTTGTACGCCTCGGAGGGGTGCGCCGGCGACTGCGACGGCGCCCGGTAGAAGTGCTGGGGGTCGACGCAGGACAGCGGGGCGGAGCGGTCGACGCCACGCGGGGCGTAGCCGACCAGGTCGTAGGCGGCGGCGATGCGCTTCCACTCGGGCAGCACACCGACCATCGGGAAGAGCATGCCGGAGGCGCCGGGGCCGCCCGGGTTGTAGACCAGGACGCCCTGCCGGGGCACCCTGCGCTTGCTGTTGTGCGGGTCCTTGTGGGTGGCCGCCATCCTGCTGACGGTCAGTTTGATCTGCTTGCCGTCCGGGTGCGCGTAGTCCAGCGGGACGCTGACCGTGCCGCACCGGAAGGTGTCCGGCGCCTCCAGGTCGGTGGCGCACCTGCCGAAGTCGACACCCGCCGCGCGCGCCCGCGCGGCGGCCACGGCGGTGCCGTGCAGTTCGGCCGCCGCCGTGTCCGGGACGCGGGGGGCGCTCCCGGCCGGGGCGGCGGCCAGGGTGGTCAGGATCAGGGACCCGGCGGCCGAGTACAGGGCGGGGGCTCTCATGGCGTATCCCTTCGGTGCAACGGCTGCGGTGGCGTGGCGGCAAGGGCACCACAGCGACTGCACGGCAGCAATAAAAGGGATATTTCGACCGGTTGTCGGTGAAGGCAAGCACCATCGGCCGGTGTCGGCGCCAATCCCCCTATGCGCCCCGCTCACTCCCTCGGAAGCTGGTCCCGGTGTGCGAAGGCCGCACGCAGCTCCGGCTCGCCGATCGCGCGGATGCCCCGGACGGCGACGGAGGCCAGCAGCGAGTGGTCGTCGGCCGCGCGGTTCGCCCGCCGGTGCAGGGTGCCAAGGAGCCGCTGGCCGGCCGGGGAGGCCCAGCGCGAGTACGGGTGCACCTCGACCCGGGCGATGGCCAGACAGCTCAGTGTCAGGGTGAGGGGCAGCGCGAACCAGACGGCGACCAGGTCGCGCGGCATCTCGGTCGGAGCGGGCAGCGTGAGCGCGACGACGCCGAGCCCGAGGATCGCCAGCGCGGCGGCCCGGACCTGCCGGACACCGGAGGCGACCGTCGTCCGCGCCGCCGAGTCGGGCACCGCGAGCCCCGCCCGCACCAGCTCCTCGCCGAGACTCCGCACGGCGTCCGTGTCGGCCGCCGCCGAGCGTACCGGCGCTATCCGCGACTGCCCCTCGGGCCCGATGGCCCCTATCACCGACCGCTCCATCTCGTCCCGCCCCCGCGGGTCCACGACGGTCGCCCAGCCGGTGTGGGCGAGCAGCAGCCGCCGTTGCCGGGCCATGGACACCAGCGTCAGATCGGCGACCCGCGCGGGCCCGCCGGACAGGAACGCGGCCTCGTACAGCGTCAGATCGTGTCCGTGGCCCGCGTCCGCGTCGACGGCCGCCGTCCGTACGGCGGCCAGGCACAGCCGGGTGCAGGCGGTGCCGGCGACGGCCCAGGCCAGGAGCAGCAGAAGGACCCAGAACATGACACGTTTCTATGCCAGGGTCCCGGCCACCGCCATGCCCTGTTCACATTCCGGACCGAGTGTTGTAGGTATGTGACGTTCCGCTTCCCGCGCAGGTCAGGGGTTGTCAGAGGTCGGCTCCGGGCTGGCGGTGGCGGGCGGCAGCGTGTACGTCGGGGACGGCGACGGGGTCGGTGCCGGCCCCGGTGCGACGGGGGTCGCGTCCGCCGGGGCGACCACGGGCGGTGCGGCGACGGGGGAGGGCGTGGTGGCCAACTGCTGCGCCAGCGTGCCGAAGTCGACGTAGCCGGTCGCCTCCAGGACCTTGATGTGGTCCAGGACGGTGGTGTTGGCGTCGTCCGCGAGGTCGCGGACCAGGGTGTTCTGGGTGGCCGCGCGGACCTGGGCGACCAAGGAGAAGACCCGGCCGTGCGCCAGCCGCACGATGTTCGCGAACTCCCGGTCGAAGTCCTGCCCCTGCGCGGCGCTCAGCGTGGCGAGCCACTGTTGCTGCTGGACGTTCGGCCCGTTCGGGATCGGCACGCCGAGCTGGGTGGCGACGGTGCGGACGTGGGCGTCGAGGGAGGTGTGCCCGTCGACGAGGTGCTGCCCGGCGGTCCGTACGGCGGCCGTGGTGCCCTTCTGCTCCGCCATCTCCCCGGCCGGCAGCTCCCAGAGCCCGGCGAGGCGGACCTTCACGATGAAGTCCCGGTCCTGCGCGGACAGCGGGCCGTACGCCGTCGACACGGTCTGGACGCTGAGCACGTTCACCGAGCCGGTCGGGTCGGAACGGTCGGCGTACGACCAGATCGGGAAGACCAGGGCGGCGAGGGTCGCCGCGAGACAGACGAAGATCAGCCCGGTACCGCTGAATATGCCTCGTCCCTGGACGGGGGGTCGGGGTCGCGCGCGCATGATGCCTCCTGCACCGCACGGTGGGGCTTCGCCGTGCGGGGTTGGCATATTACCGAGGGGGTCGGGATGGTCCTTCGGCTGCGGGTGCGTGGGGGCTGGTCGCGCAGTTCCCCGCGCCCCTTAAAAGACATAGCTGCGCCCCCCCGGGCCACTACCCCCGCCGCAGCAGCACTCTCCGCGCCAGCGACCGCCGGGGTGCCGACCCCGCCCGCTCCAGCCACCATCCCTCCAGCCGCCGACGAGAGGCCCCGTCCCCCGGCCGCCCCGCCCGCAGCAGCTCCCCCGCGAACTCCAGCGCGTCCCGCCGATAGCCCCCCGTCATCGGCCGCTCCTGCGCATACGCCAGGAACGTCGCCCGATATCCCGTCCCCAGAATCTCCGCCAGCTCCGGTGCGACCTTCGCCACCACATCCGCCCGCTTCGCCGCCAGCGCCCGCGCCTGCACCCCCATCCGCACCCGGTCGAACCCCTCCGGCACCGGCGTCCCCGCGACCAGCGACGACAGCACCGCGGTCTGCGCGAGCCCGACCCGCTGCCGGGTGGCGTCGGAGACCTCGGGGGCGGGAGCCGTCGGCGAGGTCTCCCGCGGGTCGCCGGCCGCCGCACCCCCGGCCGCGACCGCCGCCCGGATCGCCGCCACCTCCCGCTCCAGCTCGGCCGGTGCCGGGAAGTTCTCGTCGCGCTCCAGCAGCACACCCGGCGGCGCGACCCGGGACGCGAGGCCGGTCAGGATGTCCAGGACCGCCTGGGGCACCGGGTGGGCGTGGCTGTCGTGCCAGACGCCGTCCCGCTCGAAGCCGCCCGCGACATGGACGTAGGCGATCGCCTCCACGGGAAGCTCGGCGAGCGCCTTGGCCGGGTCCTCGCCCCGGTTGACGTGGTTGGTGTGCAGGTTCGCCACGTCGATCAGCAGCCGTACCCCGGTACGGTCCACGAGGTCGTACAGGAACTGCCCCTCGGTCATCTCCTCGCCCGGCCACGAGATGAGCGCGGCGATGTTCTCGACGGCGAGCGGCACGGGCAGCGCGGCCTGGGCGATGCGGACGTTCTCGCAGAGCACGTCGAGGGCGTCCCGGGTGCGGGGGACGGGGAGCAGGTGGCCCGCCTCCAGGACGGGCGAGGCCGTGCGCGGGCCGCCCGCGCGGACGAA
Organism: Streptomyces sp. NPDC001980; assembly: GCF_040296885.1. Classification (NCBI taxonomy): domain Bacteria; kingdom Bacillati; phylum Actinomycetota; class Actinomycetes; order Kitasatosporales; family Streptomycetaceae; genus Streptomyces; species Streptomyces sp. NPDC001980. Next base: position 13,904 of record NZ_JBEOYD010000016.1, read on the forward strand.
CGCGATGTGCTCGGTGACCAGCGGCGAGCCCAGCGCCGCCACCCGCTCGGCGAGCGCGGCGAGCCGCTCCTCGTCCGGGCGGTCCGCGCCGCCGAGGCCCAGCGAGACGCCGTGCGGTACGACGGTGACCCCGCGCTCGCGCAGCCGCCGCAGCGACTCGGGGAGGTGGCCCGGACAGGTGTTCTCGGCCACGACCTCGACCCAGTCGATGCCCGGCATGCGCTCCACGGCGTCCGCGATCTCCGGCCGCCAGCCGATGCCCGTACCCAGCCGCTCCACGGTCATGGTCGTCCCCCTCCTGCTCCGACCCGCTCCGAATGACGGGGGTATGGCCCCGGAGCGCGTCCGCGAACCGTGTTGCCTGCCGCTTCAGAGCAACATTTGAGGTTCGCGGCCGCGCTCCGGGGAGCTGTGGGGCCGGCTACCCGCCGAGCACGCCCAGGCTGTCCACGGGATCCGGGCGCGCGGTGTTCACCGTGCCCGGCGTGCCGGGGGAGGGCCGGGACGTGGTGCGCACGTCGCCGCTGGCCTGCGCGGCCGGTGCGGAGGGCACCACCACCCCGGGTGCCGGCACCGCCGGACCGGTCGGGCTGGCGGTGCTCGCGTTGGCGATCTCGTTGGCGATGGCCTCGAAGTCGACCTTCCCGGTCTTCTCCAGGATCGTGATGTGGTCCAGCACGGTCTGGTTGGCGTCCGAGGCCAGCTGCCGTACCAGGCTGTTGCGGGTGGTGTTCCGTACCGTCCCGATCGCCGGGAAGATCTTGCCGTGCGCGGCCCGCAGCAGATTCACGAACTTGTACTCGTACTCCGCGCCGGTCGCCGCCGACATCTCCTGGAGCCAGCCCTGCTGCTGCTCGTTCGGCACGTTGGGCAGCTCGACGCCCAGCTGCCCCGCGACGATCCGGACCCGCCGGTCCAGGTCGGTGTGGCCGACGATCAGATGGTCGCCGGCCTCCTTGATCGCCGCGCTCGGCGCCCGCTCGATGGCCTGCTGCCCGGCCGGCAGCTCCCACAGCCCGGCCAGCCGGACCCGCACGATCAGATCGCGGTCGGCGGCGGACAGCGGGCCCCACTGGGTGGCCACGGTCCCCGCCGCCAGGTTCGCCTGCCCGGTGCCGGAGCGGTCGGCGTACGACCACACGGGATAGGCGAGCGCCCCGAGCGTGGTGGCCAGGGCCGCCATGATCATGGCCGTACCGTTGAAACGCCGCAAGGGATGCCTCCCCGTGTCGCTGGTTCAGTGCCAGGACGTACGGGTGCGACGGCGGCGGTGTTCAAACAAACGGCAAAGTTCGTCAGGAGAGTTAAAAAAGACCAGGTCAGTGAAGTGCCGGATGGTCCGCGACCACCGTGCAGCTGCCCGGCGCGATCTCGGTGAACCCGGCGTCCCGCACCAACGGCAGCCCGCTGCCCGTCAGTTCACGCCACTCGGCCGGATCGGCGGTCCGCACGGCGAGCGGGAACCCGGCGTCGCGCCACGCCTCCCGCTCCTCCTCCGACAGCGCCCACCAGGCCAGTTGGGCCCCGTGCCCGGCCTGCGCCATGGCCTTGCCGGCCGACATCTCCAACTCCGGGTTCAGCCACAGCACCGGCGCGGACCGGTCGGCACCCACGGGCGGCTCGGGGTCGTCCAACTCGGTCCCGGACACCTGCAACTTGGCCAGCTCCCTGGGCCACCCGTCCAGGGGAACCGGCGGAAACACCCGTACCTCGGCGGACTTCCCCGTGAGGGTGATACCGGGCAACTCCCCGGCCCGCCGCCACTCGGCCCCCCGAGCCCGCCGCACGACCTTCCGGATCCGCGCGTCCTCCCAGTCCCGAACGGCCTGCGCCCACTCACCGTCGCCGAGGGCCCGCTCATCACTGAGCATGGTCAGCACGGCCCGAGCGGCGGTTTCGAGTGCGTCGGTGCGGGCCGGGGGAGCCGACTTCTCCATCCGCACGACGAGGGGCAGCACGAACTGGGGTGCTTCGTCGCGTGTGGTCGGCTCGGTCTGAAAGGGACTGTCTCCGGGTGACATGGAATCAACGCTCACCCCGTCACCCTAAGGGGCGCGGGCCGTGTCAATGTGCGGCTCCGCCGCGTGGGCGCGACCAGCCACAACGCGCCCGCAGTCCGAGACGGTGCACACCCCGATGGCGGGACCGCACGACAATACCCTCATGCACCGTGATCTTGAACTGGCCCGCGTAGGCCGCCGCTACGGCATACGCGGCCCCTGGGTGTTAAGAGGCGTCGACCTCACCCTCACCCCCGGCTCCCTCACCCGCGTGGAAGGAGCGAACGGCACCGGCAAGTCCACCCTGCTCCGCATCGTCGCCGGCATAGACACCCCCACCGAGGGCCGCATCACCGGCCGCCCCCGCACCGCGTACGTCCCCGAGCGCTTCCCCTCGGCCCTGCCCTTCACCCCCTCCGGCTACCTCACCCATCTCGGCACCGTCCACGGCCTCTCCCGCCGCTCGGCCGCCGCCCGCGCAGCGGACTGGCTGGAGCGGTTCGGCGCCGCGGCCTACGCGGCCACGCCCATGGCCCAGCTCTCCAAGGGCACCAGCCAGAAGGTCGCGGTCGCCCAGGCGCTGCTCGCCGACCCCGAACTCCTCGTCCTCGACGAGGCCTGGACCGGCCTGGACGCCGAGGCCCGCGCCGAGCTGGAGCGGGCCGTCGCCGAGCGCACCGCCGCCGGGGGCGCCGTGGTGTTCGTCGATCACGATCCCCGGCGGCTCGCGGGCGCGCCCGACGCGATCCACCAGGTCGTCGACGGCACCCTCAAACCCCGTACCGCCCAGGCGGCTTCACCCGCCGGTCCGCTCACCGTGGTCACCGTCCGGGGCCCGGCCGGCGGCCGGCTGCCCGCCGACGCGACCCGCACGGCGGTCTCGGCGGAGGAACCGACCCCCGGCACCTACCGTCTTACGGTTCCCGCGTCCCACTCGGACGTGGTCCTGCGCGCCCTGCTCACGGCCCGGCCGCCCTGGCACGTGGTCTCCGTCAGCCCCGACGACAGCCCCAACGACAGCCCTTCGGACGTCCCACCGGACGAGAAAGACCGCCCATGACCGCACTCCTGCGCTACCAGACCGCTCTCCTCCTGCGCTCCCAGCGCTGGCTGCCCCCGGTGATCCTGTACGCGGTGTTCCTGGGCGTGGGTGTGCAGAGCGGTCAGCCGGTGCTGGACTCGCTCGGCTACACGGCCGCCGCGCTGCTGCCGGTGGCCGCCTGGCTGGTGCGGATCTGCGTCACGGGCGAACCGCCGGCCGCCCGCGCCTGTGTCACGGCGGCCCGCGGCCCGGCCAGAGCCCATCTGGCCGCCCTGCTCACCGCCCTCTTCGCCGCCGCGCTGCTCGGCACGGCGGCCACCCTGGTCGTGACGGTGATCAGCCACCACGCCACCAACGACCAGCGGCTTCCCGTACCACCCCTGCGGGCCGGTGCCGCCGGCCTCCTCGCCACCCTCGCCTGCGCACTGCTGGGCACCGCCGTCGGCGCGCTCACCAACCGCCCGCTGCTGCGCTCGCCGGGCCGGGCGGTGCCCACGATGCTGCTGGCCGCCCTGCTCTCGATGGTGGTCGGTGGCTCCCCGGCACACGCGGCCGTCAGCGGTCTGGTCACCGGTTCGGAGTCCGGCCGGATCCCCGTCTCCCCGCTGCCGGTGGCCGCGGCGGCCCTGCTCACCGCCGCGGCCTTCACCCTGGCCTGCGCCCTCAACGGCCGCCGCTCATCCTGAGCAGGCGGTCCGCTGTGCTTCCTGCCACTCGCATCGCGGGCACATCGTGATGCCCTTGTACGACTCCGGGTACTCCGTCGGCTCCCGGCACAGCACGCACTCGGCGTACGGCGGACCGTCCGCCGTCGGCGGCTTCGCGGTCTCGTCGGTCGTGCAGTAGCCCTCGTCGCTCATGTCTCCAGCGTAGGACCGTCACCGGTGACCCGGCGTCTGCCCGATCAGCTCGGAGACCTTCACGAACCGGAAGCCCCGCTTGCGCAGCTCCGGTACGACGGTCCGCACCACCTGCTCGGTCGTCGGGGCGGCGCTGCGGGTGCAGTGCATGACGACCACGGAACCGGGCTTCACCCCGTCCAGCACCTGCTTGGTCACCGCGTCGGCGTCCGTCGCGAAGGCGTCCCCGCTCACCACGTCCCACTGCACCGCGGTGACCCCGAGCGCGCCGACCGCGCGCAGCGCCTGCCGGTCGTAGCAGCCGCCGGGGAAGCGGAAGTACGGCATCGGGTGCGGCACCCCGGCGCGGAGCAGGGCGGCGTAGGCGCGCTCCACGTCCGACTTCATGTTCGCGGCGGCGACGGTCGGCAGGCCGTAGCAGTCGCCGGTGAACGCGTAGTGGCTGTAGGAGTGGTTGGCGACCTCGAACTGCGGGTCGCGGCCGAGGGAGCGGGCCTGAGCCGGGTACTCGTCGGCCCAGCGGCCGGTCATGAAGATCGTGGCCGGCACCTTCAGCCTGCGCAGGGTCGCGATCAGCGCCGGGTTGTCGAAATGCTCACCCTTGGCCGCGCGCGGCCCCTGGTCGGCGGTCATGTCGGCGTCGAAGGTCAGGGCGACGGTCTTGCCCAGGGTGCGCGGACCGTTCGTGAAGACGGGTGCCGTACCGCCGGGCCCGGGGGCGAGCGTGGGCGGCGGGGTGGCGGTGGAGGAGGCCTTCGCGGGGGCCGGGGGGCCGGCGTGGGGGGCCTCGGTGGTGCCACAGGCGGCGAGCGCGGCGCCCAGGGCGACGCATACGGCGGTCGTACCGGAAAGACGGCGTGCTAGTCGGATCACCGTATGAACGTAGATCGGTATGTCCGATTTTCCGGGATGGCGCGACGGGTGGTACGGCGCCGCGTCACCCGGGCGGCGGCCCTGTCCGCACGGTGCTCTCGCCGATCTCGGCCGGGGTGCCGCCGTTCGGCCCCGGCTGCTGCCCGCCGGCCCGCTCCAGGAACCGCAGCAGCTCCACCGGGAACGGCAGGACCAGGGTGGAGTTCTTCTCGGCCGCCACCGCCACGATCGTCTGCAGCAGCCGCAGTTGCAGGGCCGACGGGGTGGCCGCCATCTGCTGGGCCGCCTCCGCCAGCTTCTTCGAGGCCTGGAGCTCGGCGTCGGCGTTGATGATCCGGGCCCGGCGCTCCCGGTCTGCCTCGGCCTGGCGGGCCATCGAGCGCTTCATCGTGTCCGGCAGGGACACGTCCTTGATCTCTACCCGGTCCACCTGCACGCCCCAGCCCACGGCCGGGCTGTCGATCATCAGCTCCAGGCCCTGGTTGAGCTGCTCGCGGTTGGAGAGCAGGTCGTCCAGGTCGCTCTTGCCGATGATGGACCGCAGCGAGGTCTGGGCCATCTGCGAGACGGCGAACTTGTAGTCCTCGACCTTGATCAGCGCGCTCACCGCGTCGACCACCCGGAAGTAGACGACCGCGTCCACGCGCACGGTGACGTTGTCGCGGGTGATGCCCTCCTGGGCGGGGACCGGCAGTGTGACGATCTGCAGGTTGACCTTGTGCAGCCGGTCCACGAACGGGATCACCAGATTGAAGCCGGGCGTCCGCACGTCACCGGAGACGCGGCCGAGCCGGAACAGCACGCCCTGCTCGTACTGCTTGACGACCCGAGCACCGGCGGCCAGGTACAGCGCGCCGACGCACAGCGCCACCACCACCGCGACCAGCAGGTCCTGAACCATCACGACCCCCAGGTAAAGAGGTCCGATATGTCTGTTGATGTAACAATATGCCCGTCGGGGCGGTCGGGGCCACGACCCCAGGCAGCTGGTCCGGGCCGGGATGCCGAGGGGCGTCGGCACCCCGGCCCGGGGCGGCCGCCGGTTCAGGCGGCCGTGACCCTCACCGGCTCGGTGTCCGCGTCGCTGTGCCGCTGGGCCCAGCTCTCCAGCGCGGTCCGGCAGGCGTGATCGAGGTGGTGCAGCCCGGAGAGGTCCACCCGGATCGGGCGGTCCTGGGGCAGCGCCTCCAGGCTGTCGAGGATCTTCGGCAGCCGCAGGAAGGTCGCGTTGCCCGACAGGTGGGCGTCGATCGGTCCCGAGCCCTTGTCGACGACCTCCAGTTTCAGGTGCGAGGCCTCCCAGGCCGTCTTGACGATCGACAGGGCGAGCCCGATCAGCACACCCTCGAACATGCTCACCGCGACGATCGACACCGCCGTGACGACGAGGATGAGCGCCTCGCCCCGGTGCTCACGCCACAGCACGGCCAGCGCACGCACCGGGATCAGCTTGGCGCCCGAGTAGACCAGGATTCCGGCGAGCGCCGGGATCGGTATGTACCCCAGCACTCCCGGCAGCAGCGCCGCGAAGAGCAGCAGCCAGACGCCGTGCAGCACCCGGGACGCCTTGGTGCGGGCGCCCGCCTGGACGTTGGCCGCGCTGCGCACGATCACCGCGGTCATCGGCAGTGCGCCGAGCACCCCGCAGAGCGCGTTGCCCGCGCCCTGGGCGATCAGCTCCTGGTTGTACCGGGTGCGCGGACCGTCGTGCAGCCGGTCCACGGCCGCCGCGCTGAACAGCGACTCGGCGGACGCGATCAGCGTGAACGCGACGATCGTGCCGATCACTCCGGCGCTCGCCAGTTCGCCGAAGGCGCTCAGCGGGGGCGGCTGGACGGAGTCCAGCAGTCCGTGCACCTCGACGGTGGCGACCGGGAGGCTCAGGGAGAAGGCGGCCAGGGTGGCGAGACCGACGGCGGCCAGCGGTCCGGGGACCGTCCGCACCTTCGCCGGGGCGTACTTCCACAGCACCAGGACCGCGATCGTGCCCGCGCCGAGGGCGAGCGAGGCCAGTGCCTCGCCGTCCCCGAGGGCGTCCAGGAACGCCCCGGGCAGTCCGGCTATCTTGCCGGGGCCGGACTCGGGGGCCTTGGCGGCCAGCGCCGGATACAGCTGTCCTGCGATCAGCACCAGGCCGATTCCGGCCAGCATGCCCTCGACGACCGACACCGAGATGGCCCGGAACCAGCGCCCCAGCCGCAGGACGCCCATGGTGATCTGGAGGACGCCGGTGGCCAGCACGATCACGCCGAGCAGCGGGAGTCCGAACTCCCGCACCGCCTCGAAGACGAGCACGGTCAGGCCGGCGGCCGGCCCCGACACCTGAAGGCTGCTGCCTCGCAGCATCCCGGTGACGAGACCGCCCACGATGCCGGTGACCAGGCCGAGTTCGGCCGGGACACCGGAGGCGACGGCCACGCCCACGCAGAGCGGGAGCGCGACCAGGAACACGACGAGAGAGGCGGCGAAGTCCTGGCGTATGTAAGGGAATTTGGTCATCGTGGCGCTCACAGGGCCTCGAAGGTGTCGGTGCCGGCGCGGTGTTCGCGCACGGCACCGGTGTGGACCTCGTAGTACCAGCCGCGCAGGGTCAGTCCGCCCTCCGCCAGCTTCCTGTCGATGAAGGGGTACGAGCGCAGCCGCAGCAGCTGGGCGAGCACGTGGTTCTGCACGCCCTCGGCGACGGCCGGGTCCTCGGCCGCCCCGCTCGGACGCGGTTCGGCGCCCGCCAGCCAGTCCCGTACGGCGGGTACGGCGGTCAGGTCGTCGCCGCGCACCAGCGCGCCGACGGCACCGCAGTGCGAGTGTCCGCAGACGACGATGTCGCGGACGCCGAGCACCTCCACGGCGTACTCGATGGTGGCCGCCTCGCCGGTGGGGTGGACCGAGGCGTACGGCGGGACGATGTTGCCCGCGGTGCGCAGCTCGAAGAGCTCGCCCGGGCGGGCGCCGGTGATCAGGGCCGGGACGACCCGGGAATCGGAGCAGGTGATGAAGAGCACCTGCGGGGACTGGCCTTCGGCGAGCCTGGCGAACTCCTCAGGGCGCTGTCCGAACGTACGGGCGTTGTCGATGAGGGGCTGCATGGTGTGTGGACTCCTCCTGGCGCGCTACAGCGGCGCGTCGGGCTTGCACGACGTTTGTGGGGGGGGGAACGGCATGGAGAACCGGGGGCAGAGCCCGTTCCGTCAGCAGCGGAAGACCTGAAGCGTGGCCGGTGAGTGGGCTCTCGACGCTCTCGACGTGCGGTGGTGCCTGGCTGTGGGAGGCACCGAGGTGCGTATGGCCTCGGTGTGCCGCGTGCTGGGCGGACGGTCGTCCGTCCAGCCGGCGGTGGCGCTGCGATGGCGGTCGGCGTTCCGCGGCGGGCCGGGCGGCTCGCCGCAGAGGCCGTGGAGGTCGCGGAGGGTGTGCGAGCCGGCGCGCACGGCCTTCGCCGAGGACTGCGGCCCGGGCTGGGCTTTGGCCTCGACATGACTGAGGGTGTGCGCGGCTGCGAAGGTTGCCGCAGGAGCGAAGAACTGGACGGCGAGCAGGGTGGCGGCCAGGAGCGAGAGCACGGTCCGGGCCGTCGTACCTCGGAACATGAGCCCCCCTCGCGGCAGTTCACGCCTCTTGTGTACATCAAGCACAGGTCAATGGTTGGTCAAGAAACACGTTAACCCTGCAAAGTTGTTTGCAGGGTTAACTCGGTGTTGCGAGCCGAAGAGAGCGTGAAAAGTGCCGGTGGTGTGGCCTGATCGGACTCTTGACCTGGGGAGCTTGATCACATAAAGGCCGGTCGGCAGGGTCTACTCGGGGGCGACGAGCCCCTTGGCGTCCCTGGCCAGGGCGGTGAGCCGGGATATCGCGCGGAAGTACTTCTTCCGGTAGCCGCCGTTCAGCATCTCCTCGCTGAACAGCCGGTCGAAGGGCAGCCCGGAGGCCAGGACCGGGACCTCGCGGTCGTAGAGCCGGTCCGCGAGGACCACGAGCCGCAGCGCGGTCGACTGGTCGGGCACCGGCTGCACGTCCGTCAGGCAGACGGCGCTCAGGTCGTCGGTGAGCGCGCCGTACCGGCTGGGGTGCACCTTGGCCAGGTGGTCCAGGAGGTGCGGGAAGTCGTCGAGCGAGGCGCCCGGGGTGGCGTACGCCGCCTTCGTCACCTGTTCGTCGGAGTAGGGCGCCGGCGCCTCGGGCAGGCCGCGGTGGCGGTAGTCCTCGCCGTCGATGCGCAGGGGGCGGAAGTGGGCCGACAGGCCCTGGATCTCGCGCAGGAAGTCGGCGGCGGCGAACCGGCCCTCGCCGAGCTTGCCCGGCAGGGTGTTGGAGGTGGCGGCGAGCGCGACACCGGCGTCCACCAGGCGGCCCAGCAGCGTCGACACCAGGACCGTGTCGCCGGGGTCGTCCAGTTCGAACTCGTCGATGCACAGCAGGCGGTGGCCGGAGAGGGTCTGCACGGTCTGCTGGAAGCCGAGGGCGCCGACCAGGTTGGTCAGCTCCACGAAGGTGCCGAACGCCTTCAGGGCGGGCTCGGCGGGGGTGGCGTGCCAGAGGGAGGCGAGCAGGTGGGTCTTGCCGACGCCGTACCCGCCGTCGAGGTAGACCCCGCGGGGCCCGGCCGGCGCCTTGGGCGCCTTCGCCTTCCCGAAGCCGAAGAAGCCGCGCCTGCCGCCGGCCACCGCGTGCGCCCCGCCGAGACCGCCGGCGAACCCTTCCAGGACCCGTACGGCCTCGGTCTGGCTCGGCTGGTTCGGGTCCGGGAGGTAGGTGGCGAAGCGGACCGAGTCGAAGCGGGGCGGCGGCACCATCTCGGCGACCAGCCGGTCCGCGGGGACGTGCGGGGAACGGGTGCACAGGGACAGCGGGGCCGCGTCGGTTATGGGGCTGACCTCGGATGCGGCGGGAGAAGACGACACGGTTACCCATGCTAGTTGCCGTGCCACACTGCACGACATGCGACGCCTGTTCCCTGTGACCGAACAAACAGCAGCCCAGGCCTCCGGCGGTCCGGCCGGTGCCCCCGGCGGTCCGGCCGACGGGGTGCGGCCCGGGGGCGGGGCTGAGGGTTCCGGTTTCCTCGACCGGGAGTGGAGCCTTGCCGAGCTGGCCCTTGCCTATGCCTACCCCGAGTCCGCCGGGCGGGAGGCGTGGCTGCGGGCCAACATGGTGTCCACGCTCGACGGGGCCGGGCAGCACGACGGGCGGTCGCAGCCCATCTCCGGCGCGGCCGACATGCGGATCTTCGGCACCCTGCGCGGGCTCGCGGACGTCGTCGTCGTGGGCGCGGAAACGGTGCGGCAGGAGGGGTACCGGCCGGTGCGCGAGCGGGCGGAGTTCGCGGGCGCCCGGGACGCGGCCGGCCAGGCCGTGGTCGCCGCGGTCGCCGTCGTCACCGCGAGCCTCGACCTCGACCTCTCGCTCCCGCTGTTCACCTCGCCCCTCGTGCCCACGCTGATCCTGACCGGCGCGGCCGCCGCCCCCGACCGCGTCGCCGCCGCCGAGAAGGCCGGCGCCCGCGTGGTGGTCGCCGGTGACGGCGCCGGCGTCGACCCCGCCCGCACGGTCCGCGCCCTGGCCGGCCTCGGCCACACCCGGCTGCTCACCGAGGGCGGCCCCCGGCTGCTCGGGCAGTTCGTCGCCGCCGGTGTCCTCGACGAGCTGTGCCTGACCGTCTCCCCGATGCTCACGGCGGGGAACGCGCAGCGGATCGCCGGGGGGCCCGGTGTCGCCGTACCCCGACGCTTCGAACTAGTGTCCCTCCTGGAAGAGGCCGGATTCCTGTTCGGTCGCTATCGCCGGTCCTGAAATCAGCGGAATATTCCGTTCCGCTTACCTTCCGGCGGGCAAACTGAATCCGGCAGTACCCGTGCGATCGCGGGGCAGGATGGTTTCCGCAGGGGTGCCGGCCCCACGGAGGACAGAGGGTCGAGCGGCCCTCTAGGGAGAAGAGGCGCCTGGTGTTCACAAGCGTTCTGATGATCGAGAAGGCCCTGACGTCCGCCGACGTGGAGTTCGTCACCACCTTGCACGGGGACGAGCAGGTCGCCTTCCACGTGCTGCTCCAGCCGCGCGGCGACCAGGCGGACCGCCTGCTGCGGGCCATCGACGACATCGCACTCGGCGAGCTCGACGAGGCCACGCGCGAGCGGGAGACGCCGGAGGGGGACGCGGCGAAGGGGCCTGCGGAGCAGGCGCTGGACGTGTCCCTGACGGCCCTGCGGGCGGCGGGCAGCACGGCGGAGGGGCGGATGGTCGAGGACCACCCGCTGGACGCGCTGCGGAAGCTGGTGGAAGAGGTGGGCGCGGACGAGGTGATCGTGCTGACCGATCCGCACTATGTGGAGGAGTTCTTCCACCGGGACTGGGCGTCGCGGGCGCGGCACAAGGTGGGGGTGCCGGTGCTGAAGCTGTTCTCGCACAGCAAGGCGTAGGCGCCGTTGGGGGTGCGGTGCGTGGGCGGGTGCGGGTGAGTCGTGGCTCGTCGCGCAGTTCCTCCCCCAGCCTTCGGCCGGGGGTACCCCCAGCGCCCCTTTGGGTTGGCGGGGCTCGCGTCCCCTGCAAAGGTGCCCGTGCTCCAGCACATAGGCTAGGGCTGCTTTCGCACGTCACCGTCTCTGGGAGAAACACATGGCACCCGGCCTTCCTTCCGCCATGGAGCGACCGCACTTCATCGGGATCGGCGGCGCCGGGATGTCGGGGATCGCCAAGATCCTCGCCCAGCGCGGTGCCGAGGTGGCCGGGAGCGACGCCAAGGAGTCGGAGACCGCCGAGGCGCTGCGGGCGCTCGGTGCGACCGTGCACATCGGGCACGCGGCCGGGCACCTCGCCGACGACGCCAGCTGTGTCGTCGTGTCGTCGGCGATCCGGAAGGACAACCCCGAGCTGGCCCGCGCGGCCGAGCTGGGCGTCCCGGTGGTGCACCGCTCGGACGCCCTCGCCGCCCTCATGGACGGCCTGCGTCCGATCGCGGTCGCCGGCACGCACGGCAAGACCACCACCACGTCCATGCTCGCGGTGTCCCTGACCGCGCTGGGCCGCAGCCCCTCGTACGCCATCGGCGGCGACCTCGACGCCCCCGGCTCCAACGCCCTGCACGGCGACGGCGAGATCTTCGTCGCCGAGGCGGACGAGTCGGACCGCAGCTTCCACAAGTACGCGCCCGAGGTCGCCATCGTCCTCAACGTGGAGCTGGACCACCACGCCAACTACGCCTCGATGGAAGAGATCTACGAGTCCTTCGAGACCTTCGCCGGCCGGATCGTGCCCGGCGGCACGCTGGTGGTCAACGCCGACCACGAGGGGGCGCGCGAGCTGACCCGGCGGGTGGCGGGGAAGGTCCGGACGGTGACGTACGGTGAGGCCGCGGACGCCGACGTGCGGGTGCTCTCCGTCGTACCGCAGGGCCTGAAGAGCGAGGTCACCGTCCTGCTGGACGGCACCGAGCTGACGTTCACGGTGTCCGTGCCCGGCCGGCACTACGCGCACAACGCCGTCGCCGCGCTGGCCGCCGGTGTGGCCCTGGGGGTCCCGGCCGCCGAACTCGCCCCCGCCCTGGCCGCGTACACCGGGGTCAAGCGGCGCCTCCAGCTCAAGGGCGAGGCGGCCGGCGTCCAGGTCATCGACTCCTACGCCCACCACCCGACCGAGATGACCGCGGACCTGGAGGCCATGCGCGCCGCCGCCGGGGACGCCCGGATCCTGGTGGTCTTCCAGCCGCACCTCTTCTCCCGCACCCAGGAGCTGGGCAAGGAGATGGGCGACGCGCTGGCCCTCGCGGACGCGTCGGTCGTCCTCGACATCTACCCGGCCCGTGAGGACCCGATCCCCGGGGTCACCAGCGAGCTGATCATCGAGGCGGCCCGGGCGGCCGGTGCCGACGTCACGGCCGTGGCCGACAAGGACGAGGTCCCCGCCGTGGTCGCGGGAATGACGAAGCCCGGTGATCTGGTTCTCACCATGGGCGCGGGCGATGTGACCGACCTGGGCCCGAGGATCCTGGAACGCCTGGCGAAGTGAGGGGCTGAGAGTCATGTCGTACGACGTCGAGAAGCCGGACGAGCAGTGGCGGGCGGAGCTGTCGCCGGCCGAGTACGCCGTGCTGCGTCAGGCGGCGACCGAGCCGGCCTTCAGGGGTGAGTACACCGACACCAAGACCAAGGGTGTGTACTCCTGTCGCGCCTGTGGTGCCGAGCTGTTCACCTCCGGCACGAAGTTCGAGTCCCACTGCGGGTGGCCGAGCTTCTACGACCCGAAGGACACCGACGCGGTCGAGCTGATCGAGGACCGCACCCACGGGATGGTGCGTACCGAGGTGCGCTGCGCGCGCTGCGGCTCGCACCTCGGGCACGTGTTCGAGGGTGAGGGGTATGCGACCCCGACCGACCAGCGGTACTGCATCAACTCGATCTCGCTGCGGCTGGCCGCCGACGAGAGCTGAGTCCGGCCGGGCCCGTCATCGGACGGGCCCGTGGGCCTGGCGGCGGGTGGCGAGAACCACCAGGCCGCCCGCGACGGCCAGGCCCGTCAGGACCGCCGCGAACACGGTGGCGCCGTCGGTCAGTCCGACGGCGTCGCTGAGATAGCCGGCCGACACCGGCAGCAGACCCGCCGGGACGTAACCGCCCACGTTGAGCGCCGCGTTGGCCTCGGCGAGCCGCTCTGCCGGGACGCTGTGGTTGAGCAGCGAGAGTCCGCCGAGCTGCCCCATGCCCTGGCCGGCCCCGGCCAGCAGCGCGGAGGCGATCAGCACGGGGACCGACGAGGTGCGCACGGCGGTGGCCAGCGCGAGCATGCCGAGCGTGGTGCAGGCGGCGCCGGCGGCCAGGATGGTGTGCCGGGGCAGCTTCCGCACCGCGAACTGCACCCCGGTGGCCGTCAGGAACATCACGAACGCCATGGACCCGGCGACGATCCGGCTGGTGGTGCCGAGCAGACCGGACAGCAGCGACGGGCCGAGCGAGAGCACGAACGAGGTCGCGGTGATGCCGGGCGCGAACACCGCGATGCCGAGGGTGAGTTGCCGGCCGTCGCCGCGCGGGACGCCGGGGACGCGGATCCAGGCGCCCCTGGCAGGGGTGGCGGGGCGGCGCACCGGCATGCGCAGCACGGCGAGGACGGCGGTGGCGAGCAGCACCGTCTCCACCACGAACACGGTGACGGTGGGCCCCGGCAGGGTCTCGGACAGGACGCCCGCGAGGAGCGGGCCGAGACCCGCCCCGAAGACCATGGCGCAGGAGGCGAGCAGGGCCGCGAGCCGCTTGCGGTGCGGCCCGGCCACGTCCGTCACGGCGGCCATGCCCGCGGAGACCACCGCGCCGACGGCGATGCCGGTGAACAGCCGGGCCACGATCAGCGCGGCCACGCTCGACGCGGTCGCGAAGATCACACAGGCGGCCAGTGCCAGCCCCAGGGCGGGCAGCAGGACCGTCCTGCGGCCGAGCCGGTCGGAGACGACGCCGGAGACGAGCAGCGACCCGAGCAGGCCGACGATGTAGCAGGCGAAGATCACGGTCAGGGTGCCCTTGGAGAACCCGATCTCGCGCTGCCACAGCACGTACAGCGGCGTCGCCGCGTTGGACAGGACGAAGACCGCCGTCACCGGCCAGGCGGCCAGCCACACCCACCGTAAGGGCGCGGGTTTCCGCGGTCCGGCCGCCGCTTCCCGAGGCACCGTTCGACTCTCCGGCATGACAGGTCCCTTCCCCGGATTCAGTACGAGTTTTCTCGAACATAGCATGCAGTACGATCGGAGTCGTACAAGGGAATCGAGTGCGAGGATGCGAGGAGTCGCTCATGTCGGTACGGGTGCCGGACTTCAAGGTGCTGCCGGAGCCGGCGGATCTGCCCGCGCCGCTGCCCGAGCCCGCGGTGGCGGACCTGCGTCTGGAGACGGTGCTGGGTGCGCTGAGCGATCCGCTGCGCCTGCGCATCGTGCAGAAACTCCTGCTGGAGTCCGAGCGGTTCGACCACACCTGCGGATGGTTCGGCTTCGACCGCCCGAAGTCCTCGCTGACCCACCACTTCAAGGCCCTGCGCGAGGCGGGCGTCACCCGGCAGCGCCAGTACGGGCTGGAGCGCCGCAGCCAGGTCCGCGTCGACGATCTCGACGCGCGCTTCCCCGGCCTGCTGGATCTGGTCGCCGCATGGACGCCGGACGGGGGCTGACACCGAGCGCCCGCAGGTGTCTGGTGCCCGGATCGGCGCAGTTTGAGATTCTGTGAGGGTGTCGGGTGTCGCGCGATGGTTCCAGGGCCGTAGGGGACCCGCGCCCGCCGACGGCCCGGACGGACCGGACCGGCTCGCTGCGGGCGCCGACCCCGCCGCGCCGTTCAGGGCGTTGCGCATGGCGTCGGCCGGCATCGGCACCAGCCTGGACGAGTCCACCACCTGTACGGAACTGACCCGGGCGGCGGTACGACTGGCCGGCGGCTGCGCGGCCGTGATGCGGCGGATCGGCGACACCGTCTCCGGCTACGAGTCGATCACCGGCGACGCCGACCTGCTGCCCGACGCCCGCTGGGCCACCGCGGTCGCCCGGGACGCGGGCACCCCGGCGGCCGACAACTGGGTGGACCCGTGGCTGTCCCGCCCGGTCGGCAGCCACACCCGCCCGGCCCTGTGCGCGCCCCTGACCAGCGGCTCCGACCAGTACGGCGTCCTGGTCTGCGCCCGCGAGGGGGCGGCCTTCGCCCGTGCGGAGGCCGAACTGCTCGCCCTCGTCGCCGAACGCGCCGCCTCCCACATCCGGCACGCCCGCGAGTACGACCAGGTCAACCGCACCGCCGGCGACCTGCAACGCGCCCTGCTCTCCGAGCCGGGCCGGCCGCACCCGAACCTGGACGTGTCGATCCGCTACCTCCCGGCCGGCGGGCGGGTGCTGGTCGGCGGCGACTGGTGCGAGACCGTACGGCTGCACTTCGGGCGCACGCTGCTCGTCGTCGGCGACGTGATGGGGCACGGCCTGGAGGCCGCCGTCGACATGAACGCGTACCGGTCCTCCCTGCGCTACATCGCCTCCTCCGAGCTGCCGCCGCACCGGGTGCTGCGCCAGATGGACGACATCGCCGCCACCGAGGCGGACCGAAGGCCCGCCACCTGTCTGCTGGTACGCGTCGATCCCGGCCGCGGTCAGGTCACCCTGGCCAGCGCCGGCCATCTGCCGCCCGCGCTGATCACCGGGGACGGCAACACCGGACTCCTGCAGGTCCCCGTCGGCCCGCCGCTGGGAACCGGCTTCGGCGGCTACGAGTCGGCCACCCACCGGCTCGAACCCGACGAGGCGCTGGTGCTCTTCACGGACGGCCTGGTGGAACACCGCGGTGAGGACATCGACCGCTCCCTGCACCGCCTCGCCGAACTGCACTTCGCCCCCGCCGTCGACGTCGACGGCCTGCTGGAGTCCATCCTCACCCGCCTGGACGCCCGGCACGCCGAGGACGACGTAGCGGTGCTGGCGGCGCGTCCGCACCCCCGGCAGGGCGGGTTCAGCTCCGTGGAGGAGGCGTGAGGCTGGGCGCTCCGCTGGAAGTGCCGCGATGTGCCGTCAGCCGGCTGCGGCGCCGTCGGGGCTGGTCGCTCCCCCAAGTTCTCGGCTTCGCTCGAACCCGGGGACCCCCAGCGCGGCGGAGCCGCACGTCAATACAGCCCCGCACCCCTTCGGGGCGCTGCCGAACCCGCCGGTTTCCTGGGCAGCGTCAGGGTGAACACCGTGGCGGCCGTGGGGCCGTCGCCCAGCCCGATGGTCCCGCCGTGCGCCTCCACCAGCGCCCGGGCCACCGACAGGCCGAGCCCGCTGCCGCCGCGGTCCCGGCTGCGGGCCTTGTCGACGCGGTAGAAGCGGTCGAAGACCCGGGCCCGGTCGCCGGCCGGGATGCCGGGGCCGTGGTCGGTGACGCTCACCGACGCCGAGTCGGCGGTGACGGCGACCGCGACGGAGACCGGCGTGCCGGTGGGCGTGTGGACGGCCGCGTTGGTGAGGAGGTTGTCCAGGACTTGACGGATGCGGACCGGGTCGAGGCGGAGCGGGACCGGGTCCGGGCCGGCCGTGACCGTCAGGGGGTGGTCGGCGTGGGCCGCGCGGAAGGCGTCGGCGGCCTCCCGGACCAGTTCCGTCAGGTCGGTGTCCTCCAGCCGCAGCGGGGTCTCCACCTCGGCCGCGTCGAGGCGGGCGAGGAGCAGCAGGTCGTCGAGGAGGATGCCCATCCGGGCGGCCTCCGCGCGCAGCCGGGCCAGGTGCTTGTCGCGTTCCTCGGGCTCGTTGGCGGCGGCGTACTGGAAGAGGTCGGCGTAGCCGCGTACCGACATCAGCGGGGTGCGCAGCTCGTGCGAGGCGTCCGCGACGAAGCGGCGCAGCCGCTGCTCGGCCTCGGCACGCACGGCCAGCGAGTCGTCGATGTGCTCCAGCATCGTGTTGAACGCGGTGCGCAGCTCCTCGACCTCAGGGCCGCCGCCCCGCTTCGCCGCGCGCAGCGGCAGCCGGGCCGCCGACTCCGTCAGGTTGTGCGAGGCGATGCCGTGGGCCGTGTGCGCCATGTCGCTCAGCGGTTCGAGACCGTGCCGCAGCAGTCGGCGGCCGAGCACCACCAGCGCCAGCAGCGCCAGCCCGAACGCGACCACCTGGACCGTGACCAACTGCCGTACCGTGGCGTCCATGCTGTCCGTCGGCGCCCCGCTGACCAGCACCACCCCCGGCTCCACCTCGCAGCCGCGCAGCCGGTACTCGCCCTCGCCGGTCAGGTCCTTGGTGCGCAGCACCTCGGTGCCCGCGGCGATCTGCGCCTTCGCCACCGAGGTGAGCGGGGCGATGTCCGCGGGCAGGTCGCTGCTCTCCTCGGGCTTGCGCAGCACCGGGGTGCCGTCCGAGACGTCGTACACGGCGTAGTACCAGTGGTAGTACTTCTTGCCCTGGAGCGTGCCGTTCTGCGCGATGCTCTTGGACTGGGCGACCTGGGCCAGCCCCAGCTGGTCGTCCAGCTGGGCCGACAGGTAGTCCCGCATGTACATCGTCAGCGACGTGCCGACGACCGCGAACACCACCAGCGCCAGCGCCCCGAGCCCCAGCGCCAGCCGGGTGCCCAGCCGCATCGTCCGGTACGAGCGCCGCAGCCGGCCGATCCGGAGCAGGCCGGTCCGCAGCCGGGCGATCACTCCGCCGCCTGCTGCCGTATGACGTACCCGAAGCCGCGCACGGTGTGGATGAGCGGCTCCCCGCCGTCCTCGTCCATCTTGCGGCGCAGCCGGCTGACCACCAGCTCCACCACGTTCGAACGGCCGCCGAAGCCGTACTCCCACACGTGGTCGAGGATCTGCGCCTTGGTTAGCACGGTCGGCGACTTGCGCATCAGATAGCGCAGCACCTCGAACTCGGTCGGGGTCAGGGAGAGCAGCCGGTCGCCGCGGCGGACCTCGCGGGTGTCCTCGTCCATCGTCAGGTCGGCGACCCGCAGGACCGAGCGCTGGAAGCCGGGACCCGCGCTGCGCCGCAGCACCGTGCGCAGCCGGGCCATCAGCTCCTCCACCGCGAACGGCTTGACCAGGTAGTCGTCCCCGCCCCGGGTCAGCCCCGCGACCCGGTCGGCGACCCCGTCGCGGGCCGTGAGGAACACCACCGGCACCATCGTCCCGGAGCGCCGCAGCCGGTCGAGCACGCCGAAGCCGTCGAGGTCGGGCAGCATCAGGTCGAGCACGACGATGTCCGGCCGGAACTCGGCGGCCCGCGCCAGCGCGTCCTCACCGGAATACGCGGTCACCGCGTCCCAGCCCTCGTACCGCGCGACCGTCGCGACCAGGTCGGCGATCGGCGGGTCGTCGTCCACGACGAGGAGTCGTACTTTTTCCACCCGCTCATACTGCGGCACGTGGCCGCGGACGCCAGACCCGTGCTCGCACAGAAAACACATCGATAACCAGTTGAAAGCGGCCCGACAGGAAAACGACAGCGGCCGCGGGTGAAGCTCGACTCCCAGGACCCGATCAAGGAGCTGCCCACCCGTGACGACCGTCCAATCACCCCCTGCGCCCCCCACGGCGATACGCCCCAGGGTGGTGGCCCGCACGGGCCTGTACGCCGTGCTCGCCGCGAACGTGGCCGTGGTCGCCTACTTCTTCGCCCAGGCGGGCTTCGCCTCCAACGCCCTGATCGTCATCGGCCGCTTCTTCGGCCTCTACGGCGCCCTCGTCATGGCCTTCCAGCTGGTGCTGGTGGCCCGGCTGCCCTGGCTGGACCGGCGGATCGGCATGGACCGGCTGACCTCCTGGCACCGCTGGACCGGCTTCGCCCTGCTCTGGACGCTGCTCGCGCACGTCGTCTTCATCAGCTTCGGCTACGCCGACGGCGCGGGCGTCGGCCCGGTCGGTGAGCTCGTCGACCTCGCGGAGACGACGGAAGGCGTGCTCCGGGCCGTGGTCGCGCTGGGCATCATCCTCGTGGTCGGCGCCGTCTCGGCCCGCTACGCCCGCCGCCGGCTCGCCTACGAGACCTGGCACTTCATCCACCTGTACACCTACGTGGCCGTGGTGCTGGCGTTCAGTCACCAGGTCGCGGTCGGTACGACCTTCACGGCGTCGTCCGTCGCGAAGACGTACTGGTACGCGGTGTGGGGAGTGGCGCTCGGCGCGGTGGCCCTGGGCCGCCTGGTCCTGCCGCTGTGGCGCAACTACCGGCACCAGTTCCGGGTCTCCGCCGTCGTTCCCGAGTCGGACAACGTCGTCTCGGTGTACGTCACCGGCCGCGACCTCGACCGGCTGGGCGCCCGGGCCGGGCAGTTCTTCCTGTGGCGGTTCCTCACGAAGGACCGCTGGTGGCAGGCCAACCCGTTCTCCCTCTCCGCCGCCCCCGACGGCCGCACCCTGCGCCTGACCGCCAAGGCGGCCGGTGCCGGCAGCGCCGGCCTGCGCCACCTCAAGGTCGGCACCCGCGTCTTCGCCGAGGGCCCCTACGGCGCCTTCACCACCCTGCACCGGCAGAAGCCGGAGTCCCTGCTCATCGCGGGCGGCGTCGGCGTCACCCCGATCCGCGCCCTCCTGGAGGACCTCGAAGGCCACGCGGTCGTCATCTACCGCGTCGGCACCGACCGGGACGCCGTCCTCTACGACGAACTCCGTGACCTCGCCGTCGCCAAGGGCGCCGAACTCCACCTGGTCACCGGCCCGCCCGTCCCCGACAAGCTGGCGCCGCGCGAACTGGCGCGGCTGGTGCCGGACATCGCCGACCGGGACGTCTTCCTGTGCGGGCCGCCGCCGATGATGAACGCGGTCCTGCGCACCCTGGGGGACCTGGGCGTGCCCAAGCCGCAGATCCACTTCGAGCGTTTCAGCCTGGCGGGATGAGAGAGACACCGTGAAGCGAGCCATTCCTGTCGTCGTCCTGAGCATCGCGGGCCTGGTCCCCGTCTGGCGCTACGAGCCGTCCATCGGCGGTACGACGACCTCCACCGCCGAGCCCGCCCCCGCGCCGTCGGCGACCTCGACCACCGCCTCGGGCGCGGCCGGGACCGTCGTCAAGGGCACCACCGTCAACACGGACAAGGGCCCCGTGCAGGTCCAGGTGACCTTCTCCGGAGACAGGATCTCCGCGGTGACGATGCTCCAGCAGCCGAACCATCCGCAGACGGCGGCCGCCGTGCCGGTGCTGGTGTCGGAGACACTGAAGGCACAGAGCGCGGACGTGGACACCGTGTCCGGGGCGACGATCACCAGTGACGCCTACAAGGAGTCCCTCCAGGCCGCGATCGACGCGAAGGGCTGAGCGGATGCGGCGGGTCGAACACGTCATGGGCTTCCCCGTGTCCCTGCGGACGGACGGCGAGGGGGACTTCGAGGAGGCCGCCGACGCCGTCTTCGCCTGGCTGCGCGCCGTCGACGAGCGGTTCAGCCCCTTCCGGCCGGACAGCGAGGTCTCCCGGCTCGACCGCGGGGAGATCACCGCGTCCGAGGTGAGCCCGGACCTCGCCGAGGTGCTCGCGCTGTGCGAGGAGTACCGGCTGGCGACCGGGGGCGCGTTCGACGTACGGCTGCCGGGGCGGGGCCTTGACCCGTGCGCGGTGGTCAAGGGCTGGTCGGTGCAGCGGGCGGCGGACCTGCTGTCGGCGGCCGGGGCACGCCGGTTCGTGCTGAACGCCGGCGGTGACGTGGTCGCCGCCGGCGGGCCCTGGCGGGTGGGGGTACGGCACCCCGAGCACGCCGACCGGCTGTGCACGGTCCTCGAACTCACCGACGGGGCGGTTGCCACCTCCGCCCGCTACGAGCGCGGCGACCACATCATCGACGGCAGGACCGGGCGCCCGGCGACCGGCCTGCTCAGCCTGACGGTCGTCGCCCCCTCGCTGACCGAGGCGGACTCCGTGGCCACGGCCGCGTTCGCGATGGGCGCCGAGGGCGTCGGGTGGGCCGCTGCCCGCCCGGGCTGCGAGGTGTTCGCCGTGGACGCCGGCCGGCAGGTGCTGCGGACGGCGGGCTTCCCGGTCGCGGGGGAGCAGCCGGCGGCAGCCTGACGGGCCCCGGCGGTTCAGCGGACGGGGGAGGGGAGCTCCGCCGCGATGCGTGCGACGGACTCTCCGGCCGCGTCCAGGGCCGCCGTTCGCTCCTGGTCGGTCATGCGGGCCGGTGCGTGGGTGACCACCGGATCGAGGACCTGGAAGCCGACGAACTCCAGCATCCCGCGGCGGATGTGGAACAGGAAGTCGTCCAGCGCGCCGAAGGCGCCGCCGGGCCGGAACGCCTCGCCGGACCCGCCGGTCGTGAGCAGCAGTACCGCGCGCTTTCCGGCGAGGGCCCCGTCGTCGAAGAGCCCGTGCTTCCCGCCGAAGACCTCGCCCATCACGAAGACCCGGTCGATCCAGCCCTTGAGGACGGCGGGCAGCGAGAACCACCACAGCGGGAACGACAGCACGAGCAGGTCGGCGGCGAGCAGCCGGTCGAGATGGTCCCGGACGGCCGCGTCGAGCGTCCCCTCCGCAACTGCCCGCATCTGTTCGGCCTGCGGCTTGAACGGACCGTCCACCGGTGCGAACTCCTCGCGGCCGAGGACCGGGGCCCAGCCGTCGGCGTAGAGGTCGAGGACGTCGACCCGGTACCCGGCTTCGCGCAGGACCCGGGCGGCGGTGGTCATCTGGGCGGTGTTGAACGAGCGGGGCTCGGGGTGAGCGTGCACGATCAGGGCGACGGGCGCGGCATCGGCAGCATCGGAGGTCGACATGAGGAGATCATATCGACATATTGCGATGCGTCAATCTGAGGTGCCGATCGGAGGTCTGGGGTGTCGATCAGAGGGTGGTGCCGATCGCCTCCGCCAGCTGTGCCAGCCGCTCCTCGTCGCGCCGGTAGTGGGTGAACTTGCCCACCCGGGTGGGGTGCACGAGCCCGGCCCGTTCGAGGGTGCTCATGTAGCCGGAGACCGTCGACTGGGAGAGTCCGGACTTGGCCTGGATGTGCATGACGCACACGCCGACCGACCGGCGGTCCGCGATCGGCTCGTACGCGGCGAAGTGCGTGTCGGGATCCTTCAGCCACTGCATGATCTGCAGCCGGGCCGGGTTGCCGAGGGCCTTGAACACCTCGATCAGGCCGTCCGGGTCCAGTTCCGCCGTCGCCGCCATGTGCCACCGTTCTCGTCGATCACTCCGACACACCACGATATCTCGATGCAAAGTCGGAGCGGGTGGGCCGCCGGCAGGGAACACCGGCGGCCCACCCGCTCCGGGGGGAGAGAGGGGCTCAGCCCACGTCGGAGGCGTCCAGGCGGTACAGGCCGCTGTACGCGCTCACGGCAGTGCCGTGCTTCTTCACCCAGGTCGCGATCTCCGAGTTCGTGCCCTGGCCGCCGTCGCTGCTGACGACGACGTAGTGCAGCTTGCCGGCCTTCACCAGGCTCTTGAGCTTGGCGAGGGTCATCGCGTTGTCGCTGCCGGACCAGCCGCCCATCGAGATGACGGGCCGGCCGGACTCCAGGATGATCGAGGACGCGGTCTGGTCGGTGGCCACCGCGACCAGCCAGGTGGCGCCGTCCTGGTGCTTCTTCAGGTACGCGATCATCGCGGAGCTGACCTGGCTGCCGCCGCCCATGCCCCCGGCGGTCCGGCCGGACTGCGACTGGCTGCCGGAGTCTGTGCTGGAGCCGGTTCCGGTGCCGGTTCCGGTGCCGGTGCCGGTGCCGGTGCTTCCCGTCCCGGTCGGCGGCTGCCCCATGGACTGCCCGCCGGAGCTGCCGGAACCGCTCGGGGCGGTACCGCTCTTGCTCCCGCTCGGCGCGCTCCCGCTCGGGCGCTGGCCACCGCCGCCGCCCATACCGCCGCCGGTGTTCGGCCCGGCCGTCGGGTTGGTGCCGTTGCTGCTCGCGGTCGTGGCGGCCGAGACGGAGTAGGCGGCCGGGCCGGCCAGCAGGGCGACGACCGCCGCCACCGCCGCGAGGCCCAGCAGCCGCTGCCGCTTCATGAACCGCCCGACCACCAGCCCGGCCACCGCCACCGCACCGCCCAGCGCGACCACCGCCTCGGCGACCGTGTACACCGCGCCGGAACCGGAGACCCGCTGGAGCAGGACGACCGCCCAGACGGCGCTGGCGGCCACGGCCGCCGGAAGCACCCAGCCCCACTTCGCCGCCGAGCCGTCCCGGAAGGCCTTGTGGAGCATGACCCCGCCCGCGCCGGCCAGGGCGGCGATCCCCGGCGCCATGGCGGTGACGTAGTACGGGTGGAAGGTGCCCTCGGCGAGGGAGAAGGTCAGGAAGTGCAGGACGAACCAGCCGCCCCACAGCATCAGCGCGGCCCGCCTGGCGTCGGTGCGCGGCGCCCGGCCGCGCAGCACCAGGCCGCCGACGAGGGCGATCGCGGCGAACGGGATCAGCCAGGAGATCTGGCCGCCCATGATGTCGTTGAACATCCGGTACAGGCCCGAACTGCCGCCGAAGCTGGCGCCGTTGCCGGCCGAGCCCACAGAGGAACTCGCCCCGAAGATCCGGCCGAAGCCGTTGTAGCCGATGACCAGGTCCCAGACCGTGTTGTCGGTGGAGCCGCCGATGTAGGGCCGCGAGGAGGCCGGGATCAGGTCGACGATCACCATCCACCAGGCGCTGCTGACGACCAACGCGGCCGTGGAGACGGCGAGATTGCGGATGCGCCTGCCCAACGACGCGTCCGCGGCCCACAGATAGACCAGGAAGAACGCGGGCAGCACGACGTACGCCTGCATCATCTTGGTGTTGAACGCGAAGCCGATCGCGACCGCAGACCAGACCAGGGGCAGCAGCCTGCCCGTTCGCACGGCCTTCAGCAGCGCGGCCGCGCCGAGCAGCATCAGGAAGACCAGGACGGGGTCGGGGTTGGTGTCGCGGTTGATGGCGACGGTGATCGGCGTGAGGGTGAGGACGAGGGCGGCGATCGTGGCCGCCACGACCCCGAAGTCCCGCTTCACCAGCCGGTACAGCAGCGCCACCGAGCCGACGCCGACGGCGACCATCGGCAGCAGCAACTGCCAGGAGCCGTACCCGAAGACACGGGCGGACAGTCCCATCACCCACAGGGCGAAGGGAGGTTTGTCGACGGTGATGAAGCTGCCGGCGTCCAGGGCGCCGAAGAAGAACGCCTTCCAGCTCTTGGTGCCGGAGTAGACCGCCGCGTCGTAGAAGGTGTTGCCGGTGACGGAGGTGAGGTTCCAGGCGTACAGGGCCGTGGCCAGGAGCAGGATCGCCCACAGGGCCGGGCGGGCCCAGCGCGGGTCCTCGGGGGCGCCCAGGAAGAGCCTTCTGGCGCGGGAGACCGGCGGGGCGGCGGCCCGGTGCCGGCCGTCCTGGACCGGGGCGGGCGGTGGGGCGAGGGTCGTCATGACGCGTACTCCATGGGCTCGACGGCGGTGGCTGCCCCGGCGGGCAGGGCCGTGACGTTCTGGGGGACGGTGGTGCGGCGGGGTACGGCGTGGATGCGGGTGCGGCCGGTGACGGTGGCCCGGAACATGCGGGCCATGCCCTTGAGGTCGTCGACGGCGGTACGGACGATGTCGACCCGGCTGTCGGGGTCGTCGACCCAGTCGACCGGGACCTCGTGCAGGCGCAGCCCGTTGCGCTGGGCGAGCACGAGCAGTTCGGTGTCGAAGAACCAGGCGGTGTCCTCGATGTGCGGGGCGAGAGCGCGGAACACCTCGGTGCGCACGGCCTTGAAGCCGCACTGCGCGTCGGAGAAGCGGGCGCCGAGGCCTGCCTTGAGGAGCAGGTTGTAGGAGCGCGAGATGAACTCCCGCTTCGGGCCGCGCACCACCGCCGACTGCGGGTGCAGCCGGCTGCCGACGGCGAGGTCGCTGTGTCCGGAGAGGAGGGGCGCGACCAGGGGCAGGAAGCCTTCCAGCCCGGTCGAGAGGTCGACGTCCATGTAGGCGACGACGTCGGCCGTGGACCGGCTCCACACGTGCTTCAGGGCGCGGCCCCGGCCCTTCTGCTCCAGCCGCTGTGCGTGGACGTGCGGCAGGCGCAGGGTCAGGTCGGTCGCCACCGTCCAGGTGGCGTCCGTGCTCGCGTTGTCCGCGATCGTGATGCGGAACGGGAACGGGAAGGAGTCTTCGAGGTATGCGTGGAGACGGCCGATGCTGCCGGCGAGGACGTGCGCCTCGTTGTACACCGGCACCACGATCTCGACCGACCGGCGCCGGACGCCTCCCGCGTTCGTTTCGTTCATGGCCATGACGATCCGGGCGCTGTCTGGGGCGGTCCTGAGGCTTCACTGAGCGAGGAATGAGAATCAGGGAACTCACAGGTGTCGCACAGCGGGCCTCGGTCAGGTCACAAACTGAAGAGGATCAGTCAGTCGCCAAAGTGCTGAAACACTTCCGGTTTAAACTCTGTCCACAACTGCCTGCGCCACGGCGACCGTGGTCGATAACTGGGCACTTTCTGGCAAACCCGAAGGGTATTCGGCGTTTTGATACGGATAGATTCAGTCACCAAGCGGTACCCGGACGGTACGGTCGCCGTCGACCGGCTCTCCCTGGAGATACCGGATCGCTCGATCACCGTCTTCGTCGGCCCTTCGGGCTGTGGCAAGACGACGACCCTTCGGATGATCAACCGGATGGTGGAGCCCAGCGAGGGCCGTATCCTCCTCGACGGCGCCGACATCCAGGCACAGCCGGTCAACACCCTGCGCCGGTCGATGGGTTACGTCATCCAGAACGCCGGTCTCTTCCAGCACCGCACCATCATCGACAACATCGCCACCGTGCCCCGGCTGCTCGGCTGGAGCAAGCAGCGGGCGCGGTCCCGGGCGGCCGAGCTGATGGAGCGGGTGGGGCTCGACTCCGCGCTCGCCAAGCGCTACCCGTACCAGCTCTCCGGCGGCCAGCAGCAGCGCGTCGGAGTGGCCAGGGCGCTCGCCGCCGACCCGCCGGTGCTGCTGATGGACGAGCCGTTCTCCGCCGTCGACCCCGTGGTCCGCAAGGGACTCCAGGACGAACTTCTGCGTATCCAGGGCGAGTTGGGCAAGACCATCGTCTTCGTCACCCATGACATCGACGAGGCGATCAAGCTCGGCACGATGGTCGCCGTGATGCGCACCGGCGGCCACCTCGCCCAGTTCGCGCCGCCCGCCGAACTGCTCACCGACCCCGCGGACGCCTTCGTCGAGGACTTCCTCGGCGCCGACCGGGGCATCCGGCGGCTGTCCTTCTTCCCGTCCGCGGCCCTGGAGCTGCAGACCGCCCCGATCGTCGCGATCGACGCCGACGCCACCCGGCTCGGCGCCCGCGCCACGGCCGACGCCCCCTATCTCCTGGTGACGGACCTGGACGGCAGGCCGCTCGGCTGGGGCGAGCCGCGGGCCCTCACCGCCGGGTCGATCCGCCCGGAGCAACTGGTCCCGTACGGGCGGCCCTTCGTCCCCGGCCGGGACTCGCTGCGCGCCGCCCTCGACGGTTCCGTCCTCTCGCCGACCGGCTGGGCCGTGGCCGTGGACGGCGAGGGACGCGCGGTCGGCGTCGTCTCCCAGCAGGTCATCGGCGCCGCGATCCGCACCGCGCACGCCGAGGGCCGCGACGACGCGAAGGTCGGGGGATGAGCGGTTTCTTCGACATCCCGAGCGACCTCCAGAACACCTACTTCGGACTGATCGGCCTGCACCTGCGCGAGGCCCTCATCCCGGTTCTGGCCGGCCTGCTGGTGTCCCTGCCCATCGCCCAGCTCTGCGTGCGCTTCCGCTGGCTGTACCCGCCGGTGCTGGGCGTGACCACGATCCTGTACGCCATCCCCTCCCTGGCCTTCTTCGTCGTCCTCATCGACTACACGGGCCAGACCGAGACGACGGTGATGATCCCGCTCGCGGTGTACAGCCTGGTGGTCCTGGTCCCGGCGATCGTGGACGGCGTCCGCTCGGTCCCGGCCGAGACCCTCGCCGCCGCCACCGCGATGGGCCTCGGCCCCGTACGCCGTTACTTCCAGGTGCAGTTGCCGATCGCCGTCCCCGCGATCATCGCGGGCCTGCGGGTGGCCACCGTCTCCAGCATCTCCCTGGTCAGCGTCGGCATGCTGATCGGCAACCAGGGCGCCCTCGGCAACCTGCTCAACGACGCGAACATCTACCACCGCCCCGAACTGGCGGTGAACTCGGTCGTGACCACCGCCGTGCTGGCCATCCTGGCCGACGCCGTCCTCGTCCTCGTACGCCGTGTGCTGACGCCCTGGATGCCGAAGGAGAGCACTCGGTGAACGTCCTCAACTTCATCCACGCCTTCTTCAGCGACAGCAGTCACTGGCACGGCTACGACGGCATCCCCACCCGCCTCTGGGAGCACATCCAGTACTCCCTGGAGGCGCTGGCCTACGCGGCGGTCATCGGCCTGCCGATCGGTCTGATCACCGGCCACTACGGGCGCGGCGGCAACACCCTCGCCCTGATCGCCACGGCCGGCCGGGCGCTGCCCAGCTTCGGCCTGCTGGTGCTGATGTTCATCTGGCTCGGCTTCGGCATGCTGCCGGTGATGATCCCGCTGGTGATCCTCGCCGTACCGCCGATCCTGGTCACGACGTACGAGGCGATGCGCTCGGTCGACCCGTCCCCGGTGGACGCGGCGCGGGGCATGGGCATGCCGGAGGCGCGCGTCCTCTTCCAGGTCGAACTCCCGGTCGCCCTCCCGCTGATCCTCAGCGGCCTGCGCTCGGCGGCCATCCAGATCGTCTCGACGGCGACGATCGCGGCGTACGTCAGCCTGGGCGGCCTGGGCCGCTACATCATCGACGGCCTGTACCAGAAGAACTACGAGAAGGTCGTGGGCGGCGCCACGCTGGTGGCTGCGATGGCCCTGGCCACGCTGGGGATTTTCTGGGCCATAGCCCGATTGACGGTTTCTCCCGGAGTACGGAGGGGATAACGCGCCCCTCAGGGGCGCGGGGAACTGCGCGCTCAGCCACATCCGGCCCGCAGTTCCCCACCCACCGCACTACCCCCCATTACGCGCCAGCGCCAGTTCCAGCACGACGAGCAGCGCATCCCGAACAGAACCCCGTTCACGGGCGTCGAAGACGACCAGCGGCGTCCCCTCAGCGACGTCCAGGGCCCACCGCACCTCGTCCAGCGTGTGCTCGACGCGGCCGTCGAACGCGTTGATCGCGACGGCGAACGGAATCCCCTTGTGCTCGAAGTAGTCGACCGCGGCATAGCAGTCGTCCAGGCGACGCGTGTCAACGATGACGAGCCCGCCGAGCGCGCCCTCCACGATGTCGTCCCACATGAAGCCGAACCGTTCCTGCCCGGGCGTGCCGAACAGATAGAGCTTCAGCGTCGGGTCGATGGTGATGCAGCCGAAGTCCATCGCCACGGTCGTGGTCGTCTTGCGCGGGGTGAGCGAGAGGTCGTCCACACCCGCCGCGACCTCGGTGATCGACGCCTCGGTGGTCAATGGCTCGATCTCCGAGATCGAGCCGACGGCGGTGGTCTTGCCCACGCCGAAACCGCCCGCGATGACCATCTTCACCGGCAGCGGCGGCCGTACGGCCGTACGCCCGGCGCCCCGGGTCAGCGAGTCAGTCGGTGTCACGGAGTACCCCTCGGGAGTCGGGGATGGCCCGCAGGCCATCGATAACCCTGCGCAGGACGGACGAGTCGTGGGTGGCCTCGAAGTCGGGCACGTGCACCGTCAGCTGCCCGGCCTCGCGCAGGTCTTCGGCCAGCACCCGGACCACGTTCAGGTGCAGCCGCAGCCGGGCCGCCAGTTCCGCGAGCGACTGCGGAATCCGGCACGCGGCGACGATGTCGTGCTGCTCGAAGGAGAGCCGGTCCAGCACGGCGAGTCCGGCCGCGGTGGCCACCACCTGGGTCTCGACGGGCATCGCCGGTCCGGAGGCGCTGTCCGCCACCCGGCCGGCGGTGACCAGGAACGGCCGTACGGCGGGGGCGGGGCCGACCGGGTCCGGGCCCGGAGGCGGGTCCGCCATGGCTGTGTCTTCCTCTCTCGGCCTTCTCGGCTGCTCGACCGGCGGTGCCGGTCAGCGCGTCTGTGGGACGCCGACGCTGTTCTTCAGTTCCAGGACGAGCTGCGGACTGAGCGCCGCCCCCGCGCGGTTGGCGAACAGCGTCATCTCGTAGGCGATGTTGCCGAGCTTGGCCTCCTTGTCGGCGACCACGCCGAGCACGGCGCCGCTGCCGATGGCGGAGACGATGACATGGCCGCCCTCCAGGTCGATGATGACCTTGTTGAGGCCGCCCAGGCCGTAGTTGCCGGACGCACCGGCGGCCAGGCTGGTGATGCCGGAGACGATCGCGGCCAGTCGCTCGGAATGGGCGCGCTCACGCAGTTCCGAGACCGCGATCAGCAGACCGTCGGAGGACACGGCGATCGCGTCCACCACGCCTGCGGTCTCGGTGGCGAAGCGGTTCAGCAGCCAGGTGAAGTCGGCTGCGGCCGCCTGCAGGTCGGTCGGCGTGACGCCGCCCGTCGGGGTGTCACCTGTCGACGTGCTCACTGCTCGGCTCCTTCCGGAAGGTGGTTCTGGTCCTGCGGGGGGTGCGTGGGGTCGATGTGCGGCACGGGCCGCTCGTGGCTCCCGGTGTCGCCCTCGCGCCGGGCGCGTTCCACCGCCGCCTCGAACTCGTCCAACGCGTCCCGCTCGGCCTCGGCGTCGCGGGTGCGCGGTGCCTGGGCGAGGCTCTGGGCGGCGCCGACGGTGGTGCGGAGGGTCGCGCCGCGTACCCGGCGGCGCAGCGGGCGGAGCCCGTCGCCGGAGTCGGCGTCGGCCTCGGAGTCCGCGGGGGGCTCGCCGGAGCGCGCGGCCGGGATGAGCGGGGCCTGCGGTGCCGTCGGCTCGGCGGCCGGATCGCGGCGCGGCAGCCGGCGGGGGAGCGGGCTCTCCGGCTCGGCCCAGGCCGGCACCGTGACGGCGGGCGTCGGGCCGGTCGGCTCGGCCGTAGTCGCGGGTGCCGCCGGTATCGCCGTTGCCGCCGGTGCGTTCGCTTCCGTGGCGAGCGGGGTGCCGGAGGTGTCCGCCACCGCGCTCATCGTCAGCAACAGCCGGGAGGGCAGGGTCACTTCGGCGGTGACACCGCCGCCCGGGGTCCGGGTCAGCTCGACGCCGATCTCCCAGCGCCGGGCCAGCGCACCCACCACGAAGAGGCCGAGCACCTTGGTCGGCACCAGGTCGAGACGCTCACGGCGGATCAGCCGGCCGTTCTCCTCGGCCAGCCGCTCGGCGCTCATGCCGAGGCCGTGGTCGGTGACAACGATGTGCACGCCCGCGTCGCTGGAGCGGACGGTCACCTCGACGGGACTGCCCGCAGGCGAGAACGACACCGCGTTCTCCAGCAGTTCGGCCACCATCAGCGTGAGGTCGCCGATGATGTCCGGCTCGATCATGGCGTCCGTGCCGGCGTACAGCCGTACCCGCTGGTAGCCCTCGATCTGGCCGAGCGCGGCCCGGACCACGTTGGACACCGGGGTCGGGCCCGCGGCCAGCACGGTCTCGCGGATGCCGGCCAGCAGCATCAGGCTGTCGGCGTTGCGGCGCAGGCGGACGGCGATGTGGTCGATGGAGTAGAGGCGTTCGAGGAGGGCCGGGTCGGTCTCGGCCCGCTCCACCGCGTCGATGAAGGCGAGCTGGCGGGTGGTCAGGTTGCTGACGCGGCGGCCGACGTTGCCGAACATCTCGGCGGTGTTGCGGCGGCTGAGCACCTGGCGTTCGAGCAGGGCCGCGGCCGTGGCCTGCACCTGGTTGAACGCCTCGGCCAGGTCGCCGATCTCGTCGCGGGCGGTGACCGGTATGTCCCGCAGCCGGGGCGGCCCGGAGTCCTCGGCGTCGTCGTCGGCGACCCGGGCGAGTTCCCGGCCGGCCACCTCGGCGACCTCGTGCGCGACGCCGGTCAGGGCCTGCACCGGGCGGATCACCGAGCGGCGGACCAGCGCCGCGAGGGTGATCCAGAGGATGAAGCCGAGCAGCGAGCCGTTCAGCAGGTAGATCGCGCGCCACTTGGCCGAGTCGGCCGCGGCGTCGGCCCGGTCGGCGATCTGGCCGATGAGCGAGGTGGTGATGGTCAGCCGGGCGGTGGCCTGCTGGAGATAGGCCGGATAGTCGGTGAGCGCGTCCTTGACGGCCTGCCGGATCTGGTCCTGGTTGCCGGACTGCAGCTTGGTCGGGTCGATCTGCAGCTCGGCGAAGGACTCGGCGATGGTGCTCTGCGCCTTGGTGTGCTCGACGTCGGCCAGCTGCCGGGCCTGTCCCTCGGTGGCGAACCGGGTGAACCGGTCGGCCTGGTGCTGGTAGAGGTCGTAGGCGCCGACCGCGTTGGTGAACTCGATCAGGGCGTTGGTGTCCCCGGTGGTCGCCGCGAGCACGTTGGTCTCGAAGGCGCCGTGGGCGGCGTCCGCGCGCAGCAGCGAGTCCAGCAGGTTGCCGGTGAAGGTGGAGGCGAGGTTGGCGTCGCGGTCCAGGCCGAGGCCGTCGATCAGGTCGTTGGAGGCGTTGGTGTAGGCCGGGTCGATGTTGTCGGCGGGCAGATAGGACTCCTCGACGGAGTCCCGCAGGCTGGACAGGCCCTCGACCTGCCGCAGGGCGTCCGCCTCGGTGCCCGGCAGCCGGTCGCCGAAGGTGTCACGTACCTTCGCGACCTGGGAGTTCACCGCGTCCTGGGCCGCCCGGTAGGCGGCCGCCGAGGGAGTGGAGTAGCCGGACTCGTAGCGCGCGGAGAGCAGGATCGCCTGCTGGTGCTCCGCCTCGACCTTGTCCACGAGGCGTGCCACCTGCGCGCTGTCCCGGACGGTCTGCGCCGCGTCCTCCGCGCTGGTGGACTGCTGCACCAGGTCGGTGATGACGTACGCCAGCAGTACGGCGATGACGGCGAGCGGTACACCGACCAGCAGGTTGAGCTTGCGCCGGAAGGGCCAACGGTCGGCGAAACCCCGTATCCCGCCCCGCGCCTGGGCGGGCCGGACGGGCGCGTCCACCTGGTTCGTGGACACCGGGCCTCCTTCATGAGGGTGTCTGGTCTGGGGGGCGTCTTCACCCCGAGCTGTTGCGGAACGACACCGAGTAGCGGGCCCCGTGCACCGCTGTGACCGATATCAACTGCCGTGAGACTACAGCGTTCTTGAAGCTCGATTCCGCTTGCTCTTTATCAAGAATCCGTTACAAAGAGACCGCTCTCCGTCCACAACTGGCCACGGATTGAAGCCAATCGGTGACCCGGAGACACTTGACTGACAGAGAACCGGCTGGATTGGATCGTCCGGAGTGGTTCGCAACAGCCCCGTGGCGCGCAACACCTCCCACGTGGTTCGCAACACCCCCACCCTTCCCACAGCTCCCGGAACGGCAACCGTGACTTCCAACACCCTTCCCAGCAGGTCAATCCGGACATACCGAGGCGTGGCGGCCGTCGCGCTCGCCGCGACGACGGCCCTGCTGGCGGGCTGTTCCTCTTCCGACGACAGCAAGTCCGACCCGCTGTCGGACAGCAAGGCGAGCGGGGACACCGTTGTCGTCGGCTCCAACAACTTCGCCGAGAGCATCCTGATCGCCGACATCTACGGCGAAGCACTCAAGGCCAAGGGCGTCAAGGTCGCTTACAAGTCGAACATCGGCAGCCGCGAGACCACCTACGGTCTGCTCAAGAACGGTTCGATCTCGGTCCTGCCCGAGTACAACGGCGCCCTGCTCGCCTACCTCGACCCAAAGGCGGCCCCGAAGACCGTCGAGGAGACCACCTCGGCGATCGAGGCCAAGCTGGACTCCAAGCTGACGCTGCTCGACCCGGCGGACGCGCAGGACAAGGACACGGTGACGCTCAACGCGGCCACCGCCGCCAAGTACAACCTCACCGAGAAGTCCTCCATAGCCGACCTCAAGAGCCTCGCCAAGGACCTGGTCATCGGCGCCTCGCCGGAGTTCCAGACCCGCCAGCAGGGCCTGGTCGGCCTGAAGTCCGTGTACGGCCTGGAGTTCAAGTCCTTCAAGGCCCTCGACGCGGGCGGCCCGCTCACCCAGGCGGCCCTGAAGAAGAACGCGGTGCAGGCCGGCGACATCTTCAGCACGGACCCGACCATCACCAAGGAGAAGTTCGTCGTCCTCCAGGACCCGGAGAACCTCTTCGGCTTCGAGAACGTCCAGCCCCTGGTCTACAAGAGCGCCCTGAACCAGACGGCCACCGACGCCCTCAACGCCGTCTCCGCCAAGCTCGACACGGCGGCCCTGCTGGACCTCGACACCCAGGTGCAGACGGACAACAAGGACCCGCTGGACGTCGCCCAGGCCTGGCTGAAGAAGGTCGGCCTCAGCAGCTGACCCGTGTCCGACCCGCCGCGGATCCTCCCTGGACCTTCCTTGGACCGTGTCGTGCTCGACGGCAACGGCCTCGGCCTGACCGGACTCGTCCGGCTCGCCGACGCCGTTGCCGGCCCCGTCGTACCGCCCGGGGCGCTCGACCGGGTCCGCCCGGCCCACGGGACCGCCGACCGTCTCGCCGCACAGGGGCACTGGTACGGCCGCGGCACCGGCGTGGGCGCCCACCGCTCCATCACCGTCGACCCGTCCGACGCCACCGGCCACACCCTGCGGCTGCTGCGCAGCCACGCCGGCGGCGCCGGCCCGCTGCTGCCGGCCCGTCGGGCCCGCGCGCTGCTCGCCGTCCGGGCCAACCAGCTGCTGGCCGCCGGCTCAGGCATCCACCCCTCGTTCGTCACGGCACTGGCCGAGGCCCTCCGGCTCGGCGTGCACCCCGCGATCAACGAGTACGGCGGTGTGGGCACCGGCGACCTCACCGCCCTGGCCCAGACCGGCCTCACCCTGATCGGTGAACGCCCCTGGCTCACGACGTCCCCCGACGCCGAACTGCCCGCCCCGGTCACCCTCCGCCCCGGCGACTCGCTGGCCCTCCTCAGCAGCAACGCCCTCGCCCTGGGCCGGGCCGCCCTGGCCTGCCACGACCTGGACGTGCTGCTCCGGGCCACCCACGCGGTGGCCGCCCTCTCCCTGGCCGCCGTCTCCGGCTCCCCGGAGGCCTACGCCCCCGAGGTGCACGCCCTGCGCCCGTACCCCGGCCCGGCCCGGGTGGCGGCGGAGGTACGACGCCTCCTGGCGATCCCCGACCACCCGGTCACCACCGGCCGCCGCATCCAGGACCCCTACGGTTTCCGGGCCTTCCCGCAGGTCCACGGCGCGGCCCTGGAAGCCGCCGACAGGCTCCGCCACGTCATCGAGACGGAGATCAACTGCCCCACGGAGAACCCGGTCCTGGCCCCCGACGGCGGCGTCTACCACCACGGCGGCTTCTTCGCGGCCCCGCTCGCCCTCGCCCTGGACGGCCTCGATCTCGCGCTCCTCCAGACCGCCCAGCTCTCCGCGGCCCGCCTCCAGGCCCTCAGCCGTGCCGACCTCACCGGCCTGCCCGCCTTCCTGACCGCGGGCCCGGCGAGCAGCTCCGGCACGATGATCCTGGAGTACACCGCCAACTCGGCGCTGGCAGAGCTCCGTTCGAGCGCGTCCCCGGCATCGGCCGGGCACACCGTCCTCGCCCACGGCCTGGAGGAAGCGGCGAGCTTCGCGGGGCAGGCGGCGAAGCAGGCGGAACGGGCGGCCGAGGCCTACCCGGTGGTACTGGCCTGCGAACTGGTCGCGGCGGTACGCGCGTTGCGGCTGGCGCCGGTGGAGCCGACGGTGCCCGCCTTCCGGATCGCGGCGCAGGCTCTGCCGGGGGACATGGCGGACCGCGCGCTCACCGGAGACGTGACGGCGGCGATGGAGTTGCTGCCCCTGCTGGCCGACGTCTGAGCGGCCGGCCCTGACCGGGGGTGCGTGTCGGACCGGAGCCGCTCAGCGCAGTACGGCCGCCAGCAGGTCGGCCCCCAGCGCCGTCACATCGGGCAGATTGAGGGAGTAACGGACGTAACGACCGTGCCGCCGGGTCGTGAGCAGGCCCGCGCGGCGCATGACGGCGAGGTGGCGGGAAACCTCCGGGGGTGAGAGTTCCCAGGCGTGGGCCAGCTCGCCGGTGGTGTGCGGGCCGCGGGCCAGGGTGCGCAGCAGCCGCAGCCGTACCGGATGCGCGAGTGCCTCCAGCCGTAGCGTGACCGTTTCCAGCGATACCGGCTCCGACGGGCCCGGCTCGGCCACGGGGTACTGCAGGACCGGCTGCCACCCGGGCGCAAAGACCGCCACCAGGTGCGGGCGGCCGAAGACGCTGGGGAGGAAGGTGACCCCGGTACCGTGGGCGGCGGTCGCACTGTCCTGCAGCTTGTCCACGACGATGCAGTCGCCGTCCGGCGCCAGCGTCACGGCGCTGGAGACCGACGACAGCGCCGCCCCGATGCCCTGGCGCTTCAGCAGGTCGTTCTTCAGGCGCAGGTCGGTGGCGAGCTGTACGGCGACGTTCGTCCAGGCGGCGTCGAAGAAGGCCTCGGCGCACTGTTCGAGGGTGTCCCGCACCCGTGCCCGCACGGCGGCCGGGTCCGCGAGCAGCCGTTCCGCGAAGGCCTCCTGGAGCGCGCCGCGGGCCTGGGCCAGGTCCAGGGCCCGCGCCCGCGCCGTCGCGTCGGCGAGCGGCGACGGCGCGGCGAAGTGGACCCGGTTGCTGCCGCACGTGGTGATGAGCGCGGCGGTCACATAGGTTTCGTCGTCGATCCGGTCCACATCGTCCAACTCCTCGGCGAGGGTGGGCCGGGGACGGGCGGGGACCAGGAAGTCGGCTCGTGAGGAACGCCAGAGGAACTCCGCCTCCCTGAGCCGCTCGGCCAGCTCCGGCCGCAGCCCGGCCCAGACGTCCCCGGCCCAGTCGGCGAACTGCGGGTGATGCCCGGGCTCGGCCAGCACGTGCAGCATCGCGGTCAGCTCGGCCAGCGGGGAGGCGGCGAACCGCAGTCGCCCCGACGGCAGTCCGCCGATGTCGATCCTCAACGTCATCCCCTCATCATCGTTGGCCGGACGGCCGACGACCGCGTCGGTTGACGGTGTCCGTCAACCGGCATCGTCGGCCCGGCGGCCGAACGCACCGTTGACGCCATGGCAACCATCACCAAGATCCGGCCGCGCGCCCTCGTCCGTGCCTCCGGAGGCCCGCGCTATGCCGTCGCCCTGGCCGTGGACGCGCTCGGCACCGGCTTGCTGCGGCCCTTTCTGCTGCTCTACGGGGTGACGGTGCTGAGGCTGTCCGCGCCGGCCACCGGCATCGCCATGACGGTCGGCGTCGTGGTGGGTCTGGCGTGCATGCCCGCGGTCGGCCGTTGGCTGGACCGGGGCGCACGCAGCACGGTCGTGGCAGCGTCGATGCTGGTACGGGTGCTGGGCGTGGCGCTGCTGCTGGCCACCCCGGCAGGGCACGTCCGGCTGTTCGCGACGGCGGCACTCTTCCTCGGCATCGGCAACTCGGCATGGCCGGCCGCCCATGCGGCCCTCGTGGCCACGGTCTCCCACGGCCGCGAACGCGACGCCGCTCTCGCGGCGGGCCGCGCCCTGCGCAACGCCGGCCTGGGCGCGGGCGCCCTCCTCGCCACCGCGTGCCTGG
Organism: Streptomyces sp. NPDC001980; assembly: GCF_040296885.1. Lineage (NCBI taxonomy): Bacteria > Bacillati > Actinomycetota > Actinomycetes > Kitasatosporales > Streptomycetaceae > Streptomyces > Streptomyces sp. NPDC001980. Next base: position 50,616 of record NZ_JBEOYD010000016.1, read on the forward strand.
CGGGCGGCACCACCGCGTTGCGGGCGCTGGCTGCCGTCACCGGGCTCGCCTATCTCGCCGCGGCAGCCTTGGCATGGTCGGTCCACCTGCACACGCATCCGGCCGCTGCTCCGGCCGAGGACAGGGCCGACGGGCCCGCACCCCGGATGCGCGCACTGCTGGCCGCCAACGTGGTCTACGTCTTCTGCCTCAACATCACCGAAATCGCGCTCCCCCTGGTCCTGGTGACACAGCTGCACGCGTCCCCGGTGTGGTCGGCAGCCATCTTCGTGGCCAACACCGTGCTGGTGGTCACCCTGCAGGTGCCGGTCACCGTCCTGCTGTCCCGCTTCTCCCGGCGGACCGTGCTGGCCCTTGCCGGCGTGGTGATCGCCGCGTCCTACCTGGGCTTCCTCGCGGCCACCTCACCGGGACGCGGCTGGAGTGCCGCGGCCGTCGCCACGGTGTCCGTGGTCTGCACCATCGGCGAGATCGTCTATGCCGGCAGCGCCACCGCGCTCGTCACCGCCCTCGCACCGGCCCATGTCCTGGGACGCGCCCTCGCCCGCTTCCAGCTCTCCACGGGCTTCGGCCTGGCCGTCTCCCCGGCGGTCATCACCGCTCTCGCCTCCCGCGGCCCAGGCGCCCTGTGGGGCAGCCTCGCCGGTGCGACGCTCCTCTCCGCCACCGCCGTCGCCACCGAGAAGGATCGATGAACGCGGCTCAGCGCGTGTGATTCCGTCATGAACACCGGGTTCGATGGAAGAAAGCGGCGACCTCGCAGCCGAAACCGTCGGCCCCTTCCCGCTGCACCGCACGCTGCCCCCATGACAACCGCATCCACGCACGCCCCCACCACCCCGCCCCCCTACCGCCGGCGCCGGCCGGCCCTCCTCGCCCTGCTCCTCGCCGAGGCGATGAACCTCCTGGACGCGACGATCGTCCAGGTCGCCGGCCCCGCCGTGCACGCCGGCCTCGGCGGCTCCGTCTCCGACGTCCAGTGGTTCAGCACGGCGTACACCCTGCCGTTCGCCGTCCTGCTGATCACCGGCGGACGGCTCGGCGACATCGCGGGCCGCCGCCGGCTCTTCGTCCTCGGCGTCACGCTCTTCACCGCGGCCTCCGTCGCCTGCGCACTCGCACCGACGGCGGGTCTGCTGATCGCCTTCCGCGCGGTGCAGGGCGCGGCGGCGGCCGTGATCATCCCGCAGACCATCGGGCTGATCAAGGCGATGTTCGAGGGCGACGAGCTGTCCCGGGCGCTGGGCAGCATCGGCCCCGTGATGGGCCTCGCGGCCGTCTGCGGTCCGGTCCTCGGCGGCGTCCTCACCCACGCCGACCTGTTCGGCCTCTCGTGGCGGGCCGCCTTCCTGGTGAACGTCCCCGTGGCCCTCGTTGTCCTCGGCCTGGCCCCGAAACTCCCGGAGAACCGCGCCCCGCACCGCCCCGCCCTCGACTGGCCCGGCACGGCCCTCGCGGCGACCGGCACGGGCCTGCTGGTCTACCCCCTGATCGGCACGAACCTCACCGAGCTCCCGCCGCACGACTGGGCGTTGCTGGCGCTCGGCCTGCTGGCCCTGACCGCCTTCGCACTGCACCAGCGCCGCACGGCCGCGCCCCTCCTGGAACCGACCCTCTTCACCCACCGCGGCTTCCCGCCGGCCCTCGCCACCTCCATGGCGTTCTTCGCGGTGACCAACGGCCTGCTGACCGTGGTCGTCCTCCAGCTCCAACTGCAGGCCGGCCAGGGCGTTCTGGCGGCCGGCCTGAGCCTCACGCCGTGGTCGGTCGGCCTGGCGGTGTCGTCATGGCTGTCGGGCCGCCGCGGTGCGCGGCGCCGCATGATGCCCTGCGGCCTGGCCCTCGTGCTCACGGGCCTGACGGCCGCCGCGGTGGTGTACGCCACCACGGCCGCCAACACCCACTTCCCCTGGCTGCTCCTGCCCGCACTGGCCCTGGTCGGCCTGGGCGCGGGCCTGTTCACCCCCGCCTTCTTCACGCTGGCCCTGCGGCCCCTGCGCCCCCAGGAGGTCGGCTCGGCGGCGGGTGCGCTGAACGCCGTACAGCAACTGGGGGCGACACTGGGCGTGGCGGTCCTGGGCAGTACCTATCTGGACGGCTCGGCCGCGGCGGCCTGCGCCGTGGCCATGGCCCTCACCGCGCTCTGCTGGGCCACGAGCCGGCGGATGTGAGCCGCCCCGTCCCGCCGGCTCCGGCCCCGGCGCCGGTCAGAGGTCGAACTCGTGCGGCGGCAGGTCCAGCGTGTAGCACGCCTCGCGGACCACGGCCTGCTCGGTCTTGTCGAAGTCGCCGTCCGCGCCGCCGATCACGATGCCGATCTGGATGACGGCACGCGCCTCGGCCGGCTTCTTCTTCGCCTTGGCGACCTCCTGGAGGACGCTCACCTTGCCGAAGGCGAAGTCGGTGGTCAGCTTGTTCAGGTTCTCCTCGAAGCGGCGGCGCAGGTCGTCCGCCGGGAAGTTCTGCAGCACCTCGTTGGTGGCGATGAGCTGGGCGACCCGCTGGCGCTCGGCCGGGTCGATGGTGCCGTCGGCGGCGGCCACGAGCGCGCACATCGCCATGCTCGCGTCGCGGAACGCACCGCTCTTCAGGTCGTTCTTCTTCGCCACGAGCTGGGTCTGCATCTGCGTCGCGGAATCCTTGATGCGGTCCCACAGGGCCATGCGCACTCACTCCTCGGTCGGTAAGAGGCCTGCTTGCCAAAAAATTACTTCTACAACACCGTAGAAACTTGCGTGGCGGCCGATAAGTTCCCGCGCCCTAAACTGTCCCTCCGACCCACGACGGGTCGCTTCGACGCGGTGGTCAGGACGCGGTGGACAGGAGGACCAGGAGGGTGGCGACGGTGCCAGGCAGTGGCTACGAGGACCCCACCGCGGACGTGCTCTCGGAGGCGGCCGCGGCCTTCGGGCTGCTCGCCTCGCCCGCCCGGCTGCACATCGTCTGGGCGCTGGCCCAGGGCGAGAGCGATGTCACGGGCCTCGCCGAGCGGGTCGGCGGCGCGCTGCCCGCCGTCAGCCAGCACCTCACCAAGCTGAAGCTCGCCGGCCTCGTCCGCTCCCGCCGGGAGGGCCGCCGCCAAGTGTACCTGGTGGACGACCCCGACGTCGTCGACGTCGTACGCCTGCTCGTCGGCCGCCTCACCGCCCGCACCACCGGCGCCGAGCTCCCGGCACCCCGACGGCTCCGTGGCCTCTGAGGGCGAGGCCGCCACCTCGCTGCAGGTGCTGCGCCGACTGGACACGGGACCGCGCGGGCTGACCGAGGCCGAGGCCGCGGCCCGGCTCGCCGACCTCGGCGAGAACGCCCCGGCGCTGCCGCACACCGCCTCCTGGCCGCTGCGCTGCGCCCGTGCCCTGCGCGACCCGTTCACCGCCGTCCTTCTCACCCTGGGCCTGGTCTCCGCCCTCGTCGCCTCCTGGGGCACGGCCGTCGTGATCCTCGCGCTGGTCGCGGTCAGCTGCGGACTGCGCGCCGCGGGCGAACACCGCGCCGACCGCTCGCTGGCCGCCCTGCGCGAACTCGTCGCCGGCACCGCCACCGTGCTGCGCCGCGCCGACGCGGACGCGGAGCCGCGGGCGCGGGAGGTCCCGGTCACCGAGCTCGTGCCGGGCGACGTCGTCCGGCTCGGCCCGGGCGACCTCGTTCCGGCCGATGTACGACTGCTGCGCGCCCGCGGGCTGACCGTGCACCAGGCCGTGCTCACCGGCGAGTCGGCGCCCGTCGCCAAGGCGGCCGTCGACGTGCCCGCCGTCGCCGACGCGACCGGGGCGGCCGACGTGGCCGACACGGGACCGTTCCAGGAGCCGTACCTCTGTTTCCAGGGCAGCGGGGTCGCCTCGGGCAGCGCCACGGCGGTCGTGGTGGAGACGGGGGAGCGGACCCGGTTCGCCGCCGCACAGGGCATCGCGGGCGGGCGTCGTGAAGCGAGCGCCTTCGACCGGTCCGTGCACGGCATCTCCTGGGTGCTCATCCGGTTCATGCTGCTCACCCCGCCGCTGGTCCTCATGGCCAACGCCGCCCTGCGCGGCCGCGGCCTTGAGACACTGCCCTTCGCGGTCGCGGTCGCCGTCGGGCTCACCCCCGAGATGCTCCCGGTGATCGTCACCACCTGCCTGGCCCGGGGCGCCGCCCTGCTGGCCCGCGCCCACCAGGTCGTCGTACGACGACTGCCCGCGCTGCACGACCTGGGCGCGGTCGACGTGCTCTGCCTCGACAAGACCGGCACCCTCACCCGGGACCGGCCCGTCGTGGAACGCGCCCTCGGGCCCGACGGCGACGACGACCCGGAGGTGCTGCGCTGGGCGGCCGTCGGCGCCTGGTGGAGCCTGCAACTCGCCGAACTGCCCGCTCCCGACGCCCTCGACGAGGCCCTGCTCATGGCCGCCGGGCCGGTGGGGGAGGAGTACGACGGCGTCGGCGCCGTCCCCTTCGCCCCCGAGCGGCGCACCGCCACCGCCGTCGTCGCAGGCACCCTCGGCACCCATGTCCTCGTCACCAAGGGCGCCGCCGAGGACGTACTGGACCGCTGCGACCTCGACCCCGCCGAACGCGAGCGCCTCCTCGCCCTCGCCGCCCGCGAGGCCGGCGCCGGGCTGCGCGTCCTCGGCGTCGCCACCGCGCGACGCCCGTCCCGCGCCCGCCCCTACACGGCCGCCGACGAGCAGGGCCTCACCTTCCGCGGGCTGGTCACCTTCCGCGACGCTCTGGCCCCCGGCGCCGCCGAGGCCCTGCGCACCCTCACCGGCCTCGGTGTCACCGTCCGCGTCCTCACCGGCGACCACCCGTCGACCGCGGCCCGCGCCTGCCGGGACCTCGGCCTGACCGCGGACCGGGTGGCCGTGGCCGGTGATCCCCTCGACCTCGGTGCCGACGTCGTCGCCCGCTGTACCCCCGAGGACAAGGCCCGGATCGTCGCCGGGCTCCGTGCCGCCGGGCACACCGTCGGGTTCCTCGGGGACGGCGTCAACGACATCCCGGCCCTGCGCGCGGCCGACGTCGGGATCGCGCCCCGCACCGCCGTGGACCTCGCCCGCGAGACGGCCGACGTGGTGCTCGCCGAGAAGGACCTCGGCGCGATCGGGCACGCCGTCACCACGGGCCGGCACAGCAGCGCCAACATCGCCTCCTATCTACGGGTCACGCTCTCCTCCAACCTCGGCAACGTCATCGCGATGCTCTGCGCCGGCCTGCTCCTCCCCTTCCTGCCGATGCTCCCGGTCCAGGTGCTCGCCCAGAACCTCTGCTTTGACGCCGCCCAGCTCGCCTTCGCCCACGACCGCCCCGGACCTGCGGCACTGCGCCGCCCGACGGTGCTGCGACCGCGTGCCTTCCTGCGGTTCATCACCGGCTTCGGTGTGCTCAACGCGTTCGCCGACCTCGCCACCTTCGGCGTCCTCGCGCTCGCCCTGCGCGGCCCCGACGCCCTCGACGACCAGGCCGTCTTCCACTCCGCCTGGTTCACCGAGAACCTGCTCACCCAGGCCCTGGTGATGTTCCTGCTGCGCGGTGGCACCCGCCCCGGGCCCGTCGGCCGCGCCGCCGCCGCCCTTGCCGCCGTCGGCCTGCTGCTGCCGCCCGGCCCCCTGGGCGCGGCCCTGGGCATGACCGGGCTGCCGCCCGCCTACCACGTGCTGCTCGCCGCCGTCCTGGGGCTGTACGCCCTCGCGCTGCGGGCGGTGCGGGCACGCCACGACCGGCGGTGACGACTGCAAGCCGGGTCCGGGGAGCGTTTCCCGCTCCGGGTTGTACAGTTGCGCAATGTAGCAACCGTCGCTGCCCGGCCGGGGCGCATGCAGCACCCTCCGTCGGCACGAACAAACGTGAGAAAGGGAGGGGGCGGTCATGCTCCGCAACGGACTCGAACCCTGGCACCTGTTGATCGTCGCGATCGTCTTCATCGTGCTCTTCGGTTCCCGGAAGCTGCCCGACACCGCCCGGGCCCTGGGCAAGTCGATGCGCATCCTGAAGAGCGAGGCGAAGGCCATGAAGGCCGACGACACGGCCGCTGCGGCGCCGGTGGAGCCGACGTCGGTACAGATGGCGGCGGAGCCGGCCGCTGCCCCCGCGCAGCCGGAGCCCAGGACGGCCGGCGAGCCGACCGTCTCCCCGAGCTGACCCCGACCCGGCGTCAGTCCTCGTCCCCCTCGAAGAAGTCACCGATCTCGTCGACCACCTCGGCCGCCACCATTCCGCCGACCACGCCCAGGGCGAGGCCCGCCGCACCCGCGGCGACCGCCGTGCCGAGGCCCGGTCCGGAGCGGTGGTGGCCGTCGTGGTGCTCCCCGTGCTCGTAATGGTGCTCGCCGTGCCCGTCACGGTGCTCGCCGTGTCCGTACGCCGCGTGGGTGCCGTAGGCCTCGCGGTGGGCGATCAACTGGCGGATCCAGCCGTCGACCTCGCCGTTCCAGTCGAGGGTGGGGGCGTCCTCGTGGCGGACCGTGAAGCGGGTCAGCGCGTCGTGTCCGGCGGAGAACAGGCCGCCGCGCTTGTCCGCCTCCAGGACCACCTCCAGGCCCGCCGGGGAGGCGAGGAAGGTCAGCTCGATCTCGGTGACCGCGTGCGCGTACTGCGGCGCCGGGGTGAGCTCGACCTCCTGGTAGAACGGCAGTCGCTGGCCGGTGCCGCCGATCCGGCCGTACTCCAGATCCGCCGAGCGGAAGCCGAAACCCAGTCGGCCGAGGGCCTCCAGGACCGCTTCCTGGACGGGCAGCGGCCCGACGGCGAGGGGGTCGAGATCACCCTTGTCCCGGGCGCCGGCCACCCCGACCTCCGTGCGCACTCCGAGCACGATGCCCAGCGGCTGGCCGTACAGCTCGGTGACCGGTGTCTCCCACGGCACCGGCACGGCGAACGGCACCTCCCGCTCCTCCTCCGCCCCGAGCCGGAAGCCGCCGCCCACGGTGAACCGCTCGAAGACGACCGCGCCCTCGCTCTCCCCCTCCTCGTGCTCCGCCTCCACGCGCGCGAGCAGTTCGAGGCCGATGTGCTCGACGTCCACGGCCGCCGAGCCGCCCTTCAGCCACACCCGTCCCGACAACACCCCGCCGGGCACCACCACGCCACCGTCCAGCACGGTGTCCACCGAAGGACCACCGACGCCGATCGCCCCAAGCAGCCGTTTGAACACCATGAAGCCGCCGCTCCTTCGCCGCACTCGTCACGCACACCCCGGCCGGCCACACGCCGTCCGGCTGCCCGATGAACTCACGACAACGGCAAAGAAGTTCCCAAGTCACCTGTTCGGAGGAGTGCGCCCCACAGGGGCGCGGCGAACGAAACTCCCCGCACACACGAGAGCACACACGAGAAGAGGCGGACCGAAACCCACCGGTCCGCCTCTTCTCGCGAACGTCAGACCGCTTCCGCACCCTCGCCGAAACCCTGCGCGGCAGCCCGCGCGGCCTTGCGCCGCTTGCGCCGGCTCACCCGCGGCTCCTGGTCCGGCAGCCAGCCGAAGATCATGCAGCTGCCGACGGCCCCGAGGGCCAGGCCGACGAAGAAGCCGCCCAGGTTGGAGGTGACCCATGAGCCCAGGGAGCACAGGACGCCGAGGATGGAGTAGAAGAGGCGCTGCCCGGGGCTGAAGAGGGTCAGCAGGCCGCACAGCACCATGACCACCGGCAGCAGATAGCCCACCAGACCCTGCATGCCGATATGGATGACGACCTTCAGCGAGGCCTTCTCCGTGAGCAGGATCCACGTGCCGCCCAGGGTCAGCAGCAGCCCGCCCAAGAACGGCCGACGGGCCCGCCAACCGCGGAAGGCGGGCCGCCACCCCTCATGTGGAGTGTCTGTGCCGGACATCAGCAACCCGAGCTGCTGAAGCTGAGTTTCAGGCCGGGAAGCTTGAACACCCCAGCGGTGGTCGCGTAGTTGATCTGCCGCAGGTTGTCGATGTGCACGGTGTCGGCCTGCTGGCTGAAGACGCCGATGGGTCCCTTGACCCCGGCCTTGGTGAGGGTGCTCGCGTCGTTGCCGATCTCGATGTTGTTGAAGGACGCGTCGCCCGACAGCTCGGTCGAGTCGGTGGTCAGGTTGGTCGCCTGCACCTTCGACGAACCGCTGCCCGCCTTGATGAGCAGGTTGGTGCCGCCGAGGTCGACGCTCTGGCACAGGCTGTCCAGGGTCGCGTTCTTGATCGCGGAGGTGACGACCAGCACCTGGCCGCCGGTGTCACCGGCGTTCGGGCTGCCGTCGGCCATGCTGTCGAGCGCGCCGAACTGCTCGAAGCCGGTGCCGTCGAGCGACTTGGCGGTGACCGTGAAGGGCATGCCGGAGATGGAGAACGACACCCCCAGCGCCCCCTGGGCGGTCAGGACCGCGAGGCCGGCGAGGCCCAGCGTGGCCGGCACGGCCATCACGGCGGCCCGGCGTGCCCGGACCCGTCCGCGTCTCGGTGCCCCTCCGGTCTCCCCGGTGGTGTCTGGTGTTTCGGAAAGAGAACCGCTTCCCGGGTTCTCCGGCGTGTTGTCGGCGGACGGAACGTCCGGGGACTCGGCCATGTCTGCTCCCATGCATTAGTCACGCGGGTTGGGCTTCAGTGGCACGTTGTCCTGGCGCGGACAGCGGCTGCCGCGCACGCCTCCTCACAACTCCCGGCGGGCGCAAGGGCTTTCTCGTTACGCAGCAGTAGCCAAGCCGCAAGTTACCGGCGGTTACTTTTCAGGGTCAAGACAGTTGTGAAAAAAGGGTGTTGAATTCGCGTCAATTATGTTCCGGCCATGCATTCCCTTGATCGATTTCCCAACTCCCTTGATCAGCCTTGACGTTGACGGGTGATCAGGTCTACAACTCTCCCTGGTTTCCTTCGGATCCGTGGCGCCGGATCCGCCGAGCGGCATCGACCGCTTCCCGGCCTCTTCGATCACCGCTCCGCTCAGCGGCGTCGGCACGGTCGCTTCCCCCCAGGGACCGTGCCCGAACGCCTTTGACCGGCCCGGTCGGAGGCCTAACCCCCCCAGGCTTCCGGCCGGTGTCCGGCCTGGCTGCCGTTGCCGGCCCGTCACGTACGGAGAAGGCGTGACGAGCCGGCAACGGCCGGCGCTGCATTCGCGCCCCCCTGAACCCCCCACCTCACCCCACGCAAGACCCCCCAAAGAAAGAGGCAACCCGCATGCGTACGCGATCCCTTCTCGCCCTCGCCGGTACCGTCGTCGCCCTCTCGGTCGCGGCCACCGTTCCGGCCTCGGCCGACGGCGCCGTGCTCACCACGGGCAGCGCCGGCGGCACCGCCGTCGCGGTCGGTGACACCCTCACCGCGTCGCTGGCCAGCGGCACCACCGCCACCCTCTACTCCAGCTCCACCAGCACCAGCGGCATCACCTGTGCGGCCTCGACCTTCACCGCGACGGTCACCGACAACCCCGCCGCCTCCGGCACCGCCACCGAGTCGGCCACCGCGCAGACCTTCAGCAGCTGCACCAGCAACGTGACCGGCGTGACCGGCGTCTCCAGCATCACGGTCGACAACCTGCCGTACACCACCGCGGTCTCCTCGGACGGCACGGTCGCGGTCACCCCGCCGAGCGGCTCGACCATCCAGACCACGGTGAAGCTGACCACCCTCCTGGGCAGCATCACCTGCGTCTACCAGGCCGCGAGCCTGTCCGGTACGAGCTCCAACACCGACAACAGCCTCGCCTTCAGCAGCCAGGCGTTCACGAAGTCCTCCGGCTCCATCCTCTGCCCCTCCGCCGGCTACTTCACCGCCAAGTACGCCCCGGTCAGCGACAACGGCGCCGCCGTCTTCGTCAACTGACCTTGTTGTAAAGGCCGTTAGCGTCGACGCAGACGCAACGCCAGGGCGGCGCCGCCGGTGAGCACCAGCACCGCGGCGGCGCCGCCCGCCACCAGTGGCGCCGACGGGCCCGAGCCGGGGTCCGTGTCGGAGGCCACGGGAGTGCTGTCGGCGGCGGTGGTTCCGGTCGTTGGGGAGACCGGGGTCGCCGCCGCCGTCCGCTGTGCCCGCGCGGCAACGCTCTTCGAGGCGGCGGGAGCCGGCGTCGTACTCGGCTTCGTGCCCGCGGTCGCGCCGCCGTCCTTCTGCCCGCCCTTCGCCGCGTCCTTCGAGGTTTCCTTCTTCGACGCCTTCTTCACCGTGAACACCACGTCGGAGCACGAGTAGTAGGTGTCCGGCGTGCTGCTGGTCTGCCAGATGGTGTACAGCACCTGACGGCCCGTCCGGTCGGCCGGCAGGGTCGCGCCGAAGTGGTACGCGCCGTTCGTCAGCGGCGGGTCCTTGAACTCCGCGAAGGGCTGCGCGGGCAGGTCGGACCACGTCAGCGGCTTCGCCGGGTCGTAGCCGGGCTTCGTCAGATACAGCTTGAACGTGCCGGAGTGCGCGATCGTCGCGGCGTACGTCATCGTCATCCGGGCGCCCGGGGTCAGTTCGGTCGCGGGCCAGTCCGCGCGCGCCAGGTCGAGCCCCTTGTACGCCGGCAGATTGCCGCTGCACAACCGGCCGTCCGGAATCACCTGCCGGTCCCGGCCGCCGACACCCGCCACCCGCACGTCGTCCCACGCGACGAAGTTCTGCCCGCTCGCCGTGATCGCCGCCTTGCAGGCCGCCGTCGTGGCGCTGCCACCGCTGGGGGAGCAGGCGTAGGCCCGGCTGACGGGATAGGTGGGCGCGCCGTGCGCCCGGGCGGACCCGGCCGCCCACGACAGGAGCAGGAGCGGGGCCGCGACGGCGGCTCCCGCGACTCTCAGGCGGGCGGTCGTCCGAGTCATGCGGGACGTCTCCTCGGCGGGCGCGGGTATGGGGGTTCTGCCGCATTGAGTACGGGAATCGGCGCCGCACCGTTCAGCGCGGTTGGTCACAGGGCCGGTTGGAGTGCATGCCGCCGACCGGATCATCCGTTTTGTCGACTTTCCGGGCGCCATTGAGAACCAACCGCGCGGCTCGTATCGTGGCGATCATCGATGGCCGCCCGGCCGGCCGCGGCGCTTCCGGAAACCGGCGCGAACACGAGGGAGGGGTGTGTTCTGATCTCGTCCGTTCGTGCACCGTGGACCCCTGTTCACGTGGTCGCGAGCGCGACTTGCAGGTGTCCGTCACCGGCCCGCACGGTTGCCTCCCGTTGCCGCACGGTGAGCTATCGTGTGCACGGGGTAAAAAACAAACCGCATGCCCCGTCGGTTTGGAACCGTGGCGTCGTTGAAGTCGTGAAGTCGTGAAGGAGCGTCGAGTCGATGGCGAGGCAGTTACGCGCGGAGCAGACCCGTGCCACGATCATCACGGCCGCCGCCGACCTCTTCGACCGGCGCGGCTACGAATCCACCAGCCTGAGCGAGATCGTCGAACACGCGAGGGTCACCAAGGGGGCGCTCTACTTCCACTTCGCCGCCAAGGAGGACCTGGCGCACGCCATCATGGAGCTCCAGTCCCGCACCTCCAGCCAGTTGGTGCGGGAGATGGACAGCCGTGGCTACTCCTCGCTGGAAGCCCTGATGCGCACCACGTTCGCGATCGCGCGGCTCTCCGTCGACGGCCCGATCCCGCGCGCCGGCCTGCGCCTCGCCACCGCGGACGTCATCGTACGGCCGCCGCTCAGGCACCCGTTCACCGAGTGGCTGGAGTTCGCCACGCGCAAACTCCTGGGCGCCGTCAAGGAGTCCGACGTGCACCCGGACATAGACGTCGGCGCGGTCGCGCACTCCCTGGTCTGCTTCTTCGTCGGCACCCGGGTCGCCGGCCGCAACCTGGAGCCGGTGGGGCGGCTGCCGCGCAGGGTCGCCGAGATGTGGTACCTGATGATCCGCGGCCTGGTGCCGGTGCACCGGCGCGCCCGCTACCTGACCCTCGCCACCCAACTGGAGCGCGAGATCAGAACGGCGTGAGGGACGGCGTGACGGACGCCGCGGGACGGTGTGACAGGCGTCCCGCGGTTCGGCGGAGCCGGGCGGCCCGCGCGATAGCGTGGCGTTCATGCCCGTCTCCGCCGCCCCGCCCGTGATCCTCGGCACCACCGGCCCGTTCCCGCACAGCGTGCTGGCCGAACGGCACCCCGCGATCATCCGCCAGGTGCGGGACGCCTTCCCGTACGGCCCCGAGCAGCACCGCGCCCTCGACGCGCTGCTGCGCAACTGCACCGAGGGCGTGATCGAACCCCTGCCCGGCGACGCGAGCGGCTGGCGCGACTGGGGCCTGGACACCTGCACCGGCCGGTCCTGGTTCGACGTGCCGTGGCTGTGGTCGGAGAGCTACTTCTACCGCAGACTCCTGGACGCCGTCGGCTACTTCGGCCCCGGCCCCTGGCAGGGCATCGACCCCTTCCGCCCCTTCAAGCTCGCCGAACTCGACGCCAAGGAGACCGACGCGGAACTGGCCGCGCTCGACGACCTCGGCGGCGACCCGGACCGGGCCCTGCTGCACGGCTCCCTGTGGGGCAACCGCGCCGACCTCGGCTTCCGGCTCTCCGCCGCCCAGTCGGGCGAGGCCGTCGACGCCCTGGTCGCCGACGACAGCGCCGCCCTGTGGCCGTTGCTCCACGGCGGCGGCACCCTGTGCCTCGTCGCCGACAACGCGGGCCGCGAACTCGTCCCCGACCTGCTGCTGATCGCCCACCTCCTGGACACGGACCGCATCGCCCGCGCGGTCCTGCACATCAAGCCCTACCCGTACTACGTCTCCGACGCCACGACCGCCGACGTGCTCGACGCCCTGCGCAGGCTCACCGCGGCCCCGGGCGCCGCCGCCGGGTACGGCCGCACCCTCTGGTCGGCGATGGCCGACGGCCGCCTCGCCGTGCGCGCCCACCCGTTCTCCTGCGCCCCGCTGCCGTACGCCGAGATGCCCGGCGACCTGCGCGCCGAGTTCGCCTCGGCCACGCTGACGATCTTCAAGGGCGACCTCAACTACCGCCGTCTGGTGGGCGATCGGCTCTGGCCTCCGACCACCCCCTTCGCCGACGTCACCGCCTGGTTCCCGGGCCCGGTGGCCGCGCTGCGCACCCTCAAGTCCGATGTGATCACAGGACTCTCCGCGGACACCGAGGCGGCCCTGGACGCGGCCGGGGCGGAGCGCTGGCGTACGGCAGGCACCCATGCCCTGATCCAGGTCAACCCAGGTGCATCGGCAGCGACTTGAGCCCGTTGATGAAGTTCGACACGAGCCGCTCGACGGGACCCGCGGGCGTCAGGGCGGCCGGTGCCTGCGCATAGAGCGTGCGCAGTTGGAGCCGGGCGAAGTGGGCGCCCAGGCACACGTGCGGCCCGTCCCCGAAGGACACGTGCGGGTTCGGCGCCCGGGTGAGGTCGAGGCGGTCGGGCCCGGCGAAGGCCCGCTCGTCACGGTTGGCCGAGGCGTGCAGGACGACCACCTTGTCGCCCTTCCTGATGTGCCGCCCGCCCAGCTCGGTGTCCCGCGCGGCGGTACGGCGGAAGGTCAGCACCGGGGGATGCCAGCGCAGCAACTCGTCCACCGCGGTGTCCGCTCCGGCCTTCCCGGCGCGCAACAGGCGGTACGACTCCGGGTGTTCGGCCAGCGCCAGCAGCCCGCCGGGGGCGGCCGAGCGCACCGTGTCGTTGCCCGCGACGGTCAGCAGGAAGAAGAACATCTCCAGTTCGCCGTCGGCGAGTTCCGGGTCGTGGGCGAGGGCCGTCATGACGTCGTCGGCCGGGTTCCGGCGCTTGTGCGCGGCGAGTTGCCGGGCGTACCCGAACATGTCCCGGAGCATCGCCGGCGACCGGGGATTCACCGGCCTGCCCTCGCCGTCGAGCATCCCGGGCCCGGCCTCGTCCGGGTCCTGGTAGCCGATCACCCGTCGCGTCCAGTGCAGCAGCAGCCCCCGGTCGCTCTCCGGGACACCCAGCAGATCGGCGAGGTTGAGCAGCGCGTACTCGTCGGTGACGGCGGCGACCAGGTCCACGGTGCCGTCCCCCGCCCGGGCCGTCTCCAGCGCCCGGGCGAACAGGGTCCGCGCCCGCTCCCGAACCGCCGCCTCGAACCGCTCGATCCGCCCCGGTGTGAAGGCCCGGCTCACCGTCCGCCGCAGCCGACCGTGCTGCGGCGGATCCTGGTTGAGCATCATGCGCCGGATGAACGGCAGGTCCTCCGGATCCGGATCCCGGATCTGGGTCGCGCCGAGCCGCGACGAGTACGTCCCCGCGTCCTTGAGTACCCGCACCACGTCCGCGTGCCGTGCCACCGCCCAGAACCCCGGCCCGGCCGGCCACCCCAGCACTTCCGGCTCCCGCTGCCAGGCGACCGGGTGGTGGTCGCGCAGGACGCGGTAGTCGGCGTACGGCACGGCGACCGCGTACCGGCGCGGATCGAACACATCGGGGACGGGCGGGGCTTCACCGCCGCCGGCAGAGGTGGTCATGCGACCACGGTGGCCCGTGCGGCGGGGCCGGGCAAGACGGGCGCCAGCAGGGCCGCAGCCCGAAGGCGCGCTTCGCGCATGGTCCCGTGGGAGCCCTGTCCGCCCGGAGTTCCCGGATTCCGCGCCGGTTCACGCGATGGTGTGATCATGTGCCGCGCGGTGGATGGCCTTCGAGGCGCGCGGGTAGGGCCCCGGCCATGACGCAGCCGTTCGAACTCCCGCACTTCTACATGCCGTATCCCGCGCGGCTCAACCCGCGCCTGGAGGAGGCCCGGTCCCATTCCACCGAGTGGGCCCGCGAGATGGGCATGCTGGAGGGTTCCGGGATCTGGACCCAGGCCGACCTGGAGGCACACGACTACGGCCTGCTGTGCAGCTACACCCACCCCGACTGCGACGGCCCCGCCCTCTCCCTGATCACCGACTGGTACGTGTGGGTGTTCTTCTTCGACGACCACTTTCTCGACATGTACAAGCGCACCCAGAACCGGGCCGCCGGCAAGGCCCACCTCGACCGGCTCCCGCTGTTCATGCCGCTCGACCCGGCGATGCCCGTGCCGGAGCCGCAGAACCCGGTCGAGGCGGGCCTCGCGGACCTGTGGGCGCGCACGGTGCCGTCGATGTCGGTGGACTGGCGGCGACGCTTCTCGGTCGCCACCGAGCACCTGCTGAACGAGTCGATGTGGGAGCTGTCCAACATCAACGAGGGGCGGATCGCCAACCCCGTCGAGTACATCGAGATGCGCCGCAAGGTCGGCGGCGCCCCCTGGTCGGCGGGCCTGGTCGAGTACGCGACGGCCGAGGTGCCCGCCGTCGCCGCCGGCTCGCGGCCGCTGAGGGTGCTGATGGAGACCTTCGCCGACGCCGTCCACCTGCGCAACGACCTGTTCTCCTACCAGCGCGAGGTGGAGGACGAGGGCGAGAACAGCAACGGTGTGCTGGTCCTGGAGACCTTCTTCGACTGCACCACCCAGGAGGCCGCCGACGCGGTCAACGACATCCTCACCTCCCGCCTCCACCAGTTCGAGCACACCGCCCTCACCGAAGTCCCGGCCCTCGCCGCCGAGAAGGGCCTGACCCCCGACCAGGCCGCCGCGATCGCCGCCTACACCAAGGGCCTGCAGGACTGGCAGTCCGGCGGCCACGAATGGCACCTGCGCTCCAGTCGCTACATGAACAAGGGCGCCGTCCCCTCCTCTCCCTGGCAGCACCTCACCGGCCCCGGCACCTCCGCCGCGGACGTCGGCGCCTTACTGGCCGCGGCCGCCGCGGAGCGCCTGCGCGCCTACTCCCATGTGCCCTTCCAGCAGGTCGGCCCCTCCCTCCTGCCCGACTTCCACATGCCGTACGAGGTCGAGCTCAACCCGCATCTCGACGCCGCCCGGCCCCGGCTGACCGCCTGGATGCACGGCACCGGAATGCTGTCCGAAGGCATCTGGGACGAGGACCGGCTGGCCGCCGCCGACCTCGTGCTCTGCGCCGCAGGACTCGACCCCGACGCCACCCCCGAGGAACTCGACCTGAGCGCCCGGTGGCTGGCCTGGGGCACCTACGCCGACGACTACTACCCGCTCTGCTTCGGCGCCCGGCGCGACCTGGCCGGCGCCCGGCTCGCCACGGCCCGCCTCACCGCCTGCATGCCCCTCGCCGACGAGCCGGTGCCGGTGCCGGCCACCGGCATGGAACGCGGCCTGATCGACCTGTGGGCCCGCACCACGGCCGGGATGGGCCCCGAGGACCGGCTCGCCCTCAAACAGTCCGTCGACCGGATGACCGAGAGCTGGCTCTGGGAGATGTCCAACCAGCTCCAGCACCGCATCCCCGACCCGGTCGACTACCTGGAGATGCGCCGGTCCACCTTCGGCTCGGACCTCACCCTGAGCCTGGCCCGCCGCGGCCACGGCCCCGCGATTCCCCCGGAGGTGTACCGCAGCGGCCCGGTGCGCTCCCTGGAGAACGCCGCCATCGACTACGGCATGCTCGTCAACGACGTCTTCTCCTACCAGAAGGAGATCCAGTACGAGGGCGAGCTGCACAACGCCATCCTTGTCGTGCAGAACTTCTTCGGCGTCGACTACCCGACCGCGCTCCACGTCGTACACGACCTGATGACCCAGCGGATGCAGCAGTTCGAACACGTCGTCGCAAGCGAACTGCCGGTCGTGTACGACGACTTCGAGCTGTCCGTCGAGGCGCGCGCGGCCATGGACGCCTACGTCCGCGACCTGCAGAACTGGATGGCCGGCATCCTCAACTGGCACCAGCGCGTCGACCGTTACCAGGCGGACCACCTCGCCCGCCGCGCCCACGGCTTCGTCCCGGACCGCCCACCGCTCGCCCCGTCGCTGCCGGTCGGCTGACGGCGCCCGTCGCGCGGGTCCCTACCGGAGGGAGGTGTGCAGACCCCGGGCGCGCTCGGCCTGCGGCAGGTCGCCCAGCCGCTCGAACTCCCCGGCCAGCCACCGCAGCGGCGACAGATCGAGGTCCTTTCTGCTGCCGGGCCGCAGCAGCAGGCTCTGGTCCATGAACAGGTCGTCGAGACGGCGGATCAGCGCCACCCGGGCGAGCTCGGTCATCCCCTGCTCGGCCGCCAGCCGGGTCCACGTCGACAGCGGCTGGTCGGCCGGGTCGCCGGGGACCTCGTGCCGTACCGACTCCCACAGGGGCGGCCGGGGGTGCGGGTCGAGCAGGTCGTAGGCGCAGCCTTCGTCCGCGTTCAGCAGGAGGAAGTCGGGTTCGGTACGCAGCAGGGCCGTGTGCAGCATGCCGAGCAGCTCGACGGGGGAGCGGTCGGGCAGGTCCAGGGCGGCGCGGAGTTCGGCGCGCTCGGCGTCGATGCCGTGGTACTCGCGGATCTCCTCCTCGATCTCGGCCACGCCCGCGAGGATCGCCGTCTCGCCGTCCGCCGGAGACAGGCGCAGGAGGTCACGCCAGCCCGGCAGGCCGATCACGATCTCCAGCGCCTCGTCGACGGACGACCCTATGGTCCCGGCCGAGCCCTCCGAGTCCGCGTACAGCAACGAGCCGTCCGCGCACACGAAATACGTGCCGCCGGTGTCGCAGCCCGCCACCACGTCCAGTGAGCCACCGGAGGCGAGGCGGACCGGCTCGCCATGGCCGTCGGCGGCCCGGTCCAGGTCGAAGTTGAAAGGGAACGCCGCCAGTTCGGCCAGGCGGCGGTGCTGCCGGAGCAGCCGCAGGCAGTGATCGGTCATGTCACAGAACGTAACAGCCGCCACTGACAACGGCCTCGGGTCACGGCGGGGGCGAGGTGGCCCCGGCCTCACACCGACGCGCGCGCCCGCTCCGTGGCGTGCGCGACCGCCGCCCGGGCCAGCGCGCGGATCACCGGATGCGCGCGCGAGCCGTCACCCGACAGCTCCGGCTGGAAGAGCGTGGCCAGGAAGAAGGGATGGCCGGGCAGTTCGGCGACGCGGACCTGCCCGTCCTCGTCGTGGCCGGACAGCCGCAGTCCGTGGGCGCGCAGGGTGTCGAGGTGGCGGGAGGGGCCGTACGAGCAGAAGTAGCGCTCGACCGTGCGCCCGGAGCCGATCGCCGACTCGGCCAGCGTGCTGGGTTCGATGCGCACCGCGGCCTCGTGACCCACCAGAGAGCAGGCCAGCGGCTCGATCAGGAGGTCCTCGGCGTCGGGGTCGTTCTCGGCGTGCGCGACCCGGGTCAGGCCGCAGACGTCGCGGGCGTACTCCAGGAGCGCGTGCTGGAAACCCCCGCAGGTGCCCAGGAAGGGGATGTCCTCCTCACGGGCGGTGCGGATCGCCCGCAGCACGCCCGCCTCACTGCGGTACGGGCTGCCCGGCAGCACCCACACCGCGTCGAAGCCGCGCACCGCGTCCGTGTCCTCGGCGTCCTCCGACGGGATCCAGTAGGCGTCCAGGACCAGCCGGTCGCGCTGGGCGAGCGCGTCGAGGAGGAGCGGGATCCGGGTGTGCGACACGACGTTGGGGGAGCGGTCCCCGACCAGGGCGATCGTGGCGGTCCGAGCTGCGGAGTTCGTCATGGGCTCATCCTGGGCGCCCACTCCGGTTCGCGTCCAACGATGATTGATGCACTCTCGATAAGCATCGCTGATGCGATCCTGTGCGGCATGGACCCGCACCTCCTGCGCACGTACGTCACCGTGGCCCGCCTCGCCTCCTTCTCGGAGGCCGCGCGCGAGCTGGGCTACACCCAGTCCGCGGTCTCCCAGCACATCGCCGCCCTCGAACAGGACCTCGGCGCCCCCCTGCTCACCCGGCGTCCGGTGACCCCGACGGCGGCCGGTGAAAGGCTCCTGGAACACGCAGCCCCGCTGCTGCTGCGCCTGGACGCGGCCCGCGCCGACGTCGTACGGATGGCCGCCGCGCCTGCGCCCGGCCTGACCCTCGCCGCCACCCCGACCGCACTCGGCCCCGCAGCCCTCGCCGCGCTCCCGGCGTCCGGCGTCACCCTGCGCGTCCTGCCCCGCGACGAGATCCCGGCCGCCGTCGCCACCGGCACCGCCGACCTGGGCCTGCTCGACGGCCTCGCCGCCCCCAGCGACCCCCTGCGGCTGCCCGACGTGGCCCCCCTGACCACGCACGGTGCCGGCGAGGAGCCCGTCGCCGTCCTGCTCCCCGCCGGGCATCCGCTCGCCCGCCGCCCCGGCCTGCGCCTGGCCGACCTCGCCGACGCCCGCTGGCTCGACGCACCCGACGCGGCCCCGCCGCTGAGCCAGTTGCGCACCGCGACCGGCGGCGGCGCCTTCCGCCCGGCCCTGCGCTACGACGGCTCCGACGTCCGCACCCTCACCGCCCTGACCGCCGCCGGCCACGGCCTCACCCTGCTGCCCCTGCGCACGGCCACCGGAGCCCCCGGCACCGTCGCCGTCCCCGTCACCGCACCGCGCCTCGTCCACCGGGTGGAACTGGTGTACGGCGGGACCCCCACGGGAGCGGCGGCGGACCTGGTGGCAAGCCTTCTCGACGGTGCCCATGCCGCAGGTGAGGGCTAAGGCTTCCCGTCGTTGACCCAGGTTCAGTCTCACTCGTTCGTGTCTCGTCGCGCCCGCGTGCGCCGGGTAGAGCTCGGGGTGGAGGCGAACCATGGAACAGACCGCATTGCGTCCCAAACCGATCCCCGGTCAGGAGCGCGGGGACAGTCCCCCGTCCGACCCGGCCCGCCGCCCGCACGCCGCGCGCCGACGCGGCCGCCACATCAGGACCCTGCTGTTCGGATCGTTCGTCGGCACGGTCCTGGTGCTGTCCGGGGTCGGCCTTGGCACGGTGGGCGCCACGGTGATCGGCATGAGCAGACTGGCGGAACTGCGGCAGCAGACCCCGCCGCCGGCACCGAGCCATGCACCCCCGGCCACCCCGGCCCCCTCGCCGACGGCAGCCGCGACCCTGGGCGTGGAGGCCGTGGACGCCGAGAAGGTGGGCGCGCTGGTGACGGGCGTCCATGTGCCGGGCCCGGGCTACTCGGCGGGACTGGTACGCGGCGACGTCCTCCTCCAGTTCGGCGACCGGCGGATCGACAGCGCGGCCGACCTGGTCCGAGCGGTCGCCGACGCCGAGCCGGGCAAGGAGGTCAAGCTCACGGTGCGGCATGCGAGCGGGGGGTATCAGCAGCTGACGGTGGTGCCGGGCGTGGTGACCTGAAAGAAAGCCCAGCGAGAGCGCCCCGACAGGGGCGCGGGGCTGTATACATGTGCGGCTCCGCCGCGTGGGCGCGACCAGCCCCCGAGCACCCGCACCGGCGACACAACCACAACCCACAACGGCGGCTCTGCCCAAACCGGCTCGCGCGGCCACGCAGCACCCGGCAGGATGCTCCAGGAGGCACCCTCACCCGCGCAAGGAGGCCCTGGATGACCGGCACCGCCGCCGCCCCCTTCACCGCCGGCGACTACAAGTCCCGCATGGCACGCGCAGCGCACACCGCGGCGGACGCCGGACTCGCCGGCCTCCTCATCGCCCCCGGCCCCGACATGGTGTGGCTCACCGGCTACACCCCCACCGCGGTCACCGAACGGCTCACCCTCCTCGTCCTGGCCCCCGGCAGGGACCCCGTGCTGATCGTCCCCACCCTCGAAGCCCCCGACGCCGAGAAGGCCGACGGCGCGGCCGTGCTGTCCCTGCGGGACTGGACCGACGGCACGGACCCCTACGCCGTGACCGCCGACCTGCTCGACGGGACCGGCCGGTTCGGTATCAGCGACAACGCCTGGGCCATGCACCTGCTGGGCCTGCAGAAGACACTCCCCGGCACCTCCTACGCCTCCCTCACCGACGCGCTGCCCATGCTCCGCGCCGTGAAGGACGCGGCCGAACTCGAACTCCTCGCCGCCGCCGGAGCGGCTGCCGACGCAACGTTCGAGGAGATCCGCAAGGTTCCCTTCGCCGGCCGCCGCGAGTCCGACGTCGGCCACGACCTCGCCGACCTGCTGCGCCGCTTCGGCCACGACCAGGTCGACTTCACCATCGTCGGCTCAGGACCCAACGGCGCCAACCCGCACCACGAGGTCGGCGACCGTGTCATCCAGGACGGCGACATGGTCGTCCTCGACTTCGGCGGCCTCAAGGACGGCTACGGCTCCGACACCACCCGCACCGTGCACGTGGGCCCGCCCACCGCCGAGGAGCGCGAGGTGCACGACATCGTGCGCGCCGCCCAGGAGGCCGGCTTCCGGGCCGTACGCCCCGGCGTCGCCTGCCAGGAGGTCGACCGGGCCGCCCGCGCGGTCATCACGGACGCCGGGTACGGCGAGTTCTTCATCCACCGCACCGGCCACGGCATCGGCGTCACCACGCACGAGCCGCCGTACATGATCGAGGGCGAGGAGCAGCCGCTCGTGCCCGGGATGTGCTTCTCCGTGGAGCCCGGTATCTACCTGCCCGGCCGTTTCGGCGTGCGCATCGAGGACATCGTCACGGTGACCGCGGAGGGCGGCCGTCGTTTCAACAACACCACCCGCGAGATGGTCGTCGTGGGCTGACCCACCCGGCCCCGGCACCACCCGCCCGCCCCTACCCCATCCCGAACGGCAACGGCGCGATCCATGACCCAGGCTCCGACTCCCACCGCGGACACCGTCCGCCGACTGGTCCGTTCGCTGCTCAAGGAGAGCGCGGACGGCGCCGCGGGCCCCGAGGTGCGGCCCGTCGCGGCGGGCGGTGAACACTCCACCTGGTGGGTCGGCACCCGGCATGTGCTGCGCCTCGCTCCCGACCGGGACGCCTCCGTCCGCCAGCGCCGCGAACTGCGTCTGCGCGACCTGATGCGGCCGTACCTGCCGGTCGCGGTCCCGGCCGGCGTGGCGCACGGCGAGTGGGCGCCGGGGCTGACGTACACGCTGGACACCGTGATCCCCGGGGGCACGGCCGAGGAGCACGACGTCTCCGCGGTCGGCGAGGCGGACCTGGCCGGGCTGCTCACCGGGCTGCGCGAGGTGCCGGTACGGCAGGCCGAGACGCTCGGCGTGCCGCGCACCCCGCCGCGTTCCCTGGAGGCGCTGCGCCGGATGGCCGTGCCCGCCGCCGAACGCCTCGCCGCCGCCGACGAGTTCGACCCCGCCCGTCTGCTCCAGCTCACCCCGCCGAGCGCCGCACAGCTCGCCGCCCAGCCCGGTACCGCCGTGCTGGCCCACCACGACCTCAAGGGCGAGCACCTGGTGGTCAGCGCCGACGGCAGGGTGCGCGGCGTCCTCGACTGGACCGACGCGGCGGTCGGCGACCCCGCCGAGGACATCGCCGGGCTAGCCCTCGCGGTCGGCTCCGGCGCGGCCGTCCGCGCGGCGACCCTCGCCGGCTACGGCGCCCGCCCCTGTCTGCGCGGCCTGTGGCTGGCCCGCTGCGACACCGTCATCCGTCTCACCGACCGCCTCGAAGGCCGCGACGACAGCCCCCTGCCGCTGCTGCGCACCCAACTCCGGCGCGCCTGGGAGGCGATCCTGCTGGAGCGGGTGACGGAACTGCGCGAGGACACCGAGGACGACGAGGAGCTGTAGCGCGACGCCCGGGGCCCGGGGCCGACCCACGCCTCGGTCGGGCTTCGGTCAGGCCTGGGTCAGCACCACGCACGACTCGCCCGGCACCCGAAGCACCCCGTCCGTGTCCGGTGCCGCCACGGTGTCCCACGCGGCCAGGACCTCCACCCGTCCGGTGCCGAGCGGGATCTCGGCCGGCTCCTTGCCCAGGTTCACCGCCACCCGCACGTCCCCGCGCCGGAACGCCAGCCAGCGTGCCGCCTCGTCGTACGCCACCTTGGTGTCGGCGAGATCGGGATCGGTGAGGTCCGGCTGCTCGCGGCGCAGGGCGAGCAGGCGGCGGTACCAGGCCAGCACGCGCGCGTGCGGCTCGCGTTCCGGCTCCGACCAGTCCAGACAGGAGCGGTCCCGCGTCGCCGGGTCCTGCGGGTCGGGCACGTCCTCCTCGGCCCACCCGTGCGCCGCGAACTCCCGCCGCCTGCCACGTCGTACGGCCTCCGTGAGGTCCGGGTCCGTGTGGTCGGTGAAGAACTGCCAGGGGGTGCCGGCCGCCCACTCCTCGCCCATGAACAGCATCGGCGTGAAGGGCGCGGTCAGGCTCAGCGTGGCCGCACAGGCCAGCAGGCCGGGGGAGAGGGTCGCCGAGAGCCGGTCGCCCTGGGCGCGGTTGCCGACCTGGTCGTGGGTCTGGGTGTAGCCGAGCAGCCGGTGCCCGGCCACCTGCGAGCGGTCCAGCGGGCGGCCGTGCCGGCGGCCGCGGAAGCTGGAGTACGTGCCGTCGTGGAAGTAGCCGCCGGTCAGCGTCTTGGCGAGGGCGGCGAACGGGGCGCGGGCGAAGTCGGCGTAGTAGCCCTGGGACTCGCCGGTCAGCGCGGCGTGCAGGGCGTGGTGGAAGTCGTCGTTCCACTGGGCGTCCAGGCCGAACCCGTGCTCCGCGCGCGGGGCGATGACCCGTGGGTCGTTCAGGTCGGACTCGCCGACGAGGAACAGCGGCCGGCCCGACTCGGCCGCCAGAGCGGCCACGGCCGACGACAGTTCCTCCAGGAAGTGGCACGCGCGCGTGTCCCGCAGCGTGTGCACCGCGTCCAGGCGCAGCCCGTCGATCCGGTAGTCCCGCAGCCAGGCCAGCGCGCTGCCCAGCAGATACGCGCGCACCTCGTCCGACCCGGGCGCGTCCAGGTTCACGGCGGATCCCCAGGGCGTCTGGTGCGTCTCCGTGAAGTACGGCCCGAACGCGGGCAGGTAGTTGCCGGACGGGCCGAGGTGGTTGTGCACGACGTCCAGGACGACGCCCAGGCCGAGTTCGTGGGCCCGGTCGACAAAGCGTTGCAGCGCCTCGGGGCCGCCGTACGGCTCGTGCACCGCCCACAGCGAGACGCCCTCGTACCCCCAGCCGTGCCGGCCGGGGAACGGGCACAACGGCATCAACTCCACGTGTGTGACACCCAGTTCCCGCAGGTGGTCGAGGCGGGCGGCGGCCGCGTCCAGGGTGCCCTCGGGGGTGTACGTGCCCACGTGCAGCTCGTAGAGCACCGCGCCGGGCAGCGCGCGCCCGGACCAGGCGGCACGCCACGCGTGGCGCTCGTGGTCGACCACCGCGCTGAGCCCGTCAGGGCCGTCCGGCTGGCGGCGCGAGCGCGGGTCGGGCAGCACCGGGCCGTCGTCCAGGGCGAACCCGTACCGCGTGCCGTCCTCGGCGTCCGCCTCCCCGGTCCACCAGCCGGACCGCTCCGGGTCGCGCTCCAACGCGCGCGTGTCGCCGTCGCAATGGAGCGTCACGCGGTCTGCCTGCGGTGCCCACACCTCGAACTGCACGGACGGTCCCCTTCGTCTGGCTCATCGTGAGGTAGTACGTCCATCGTGCCGTGAAAAGAGATCAATCCGCTTTGAATCCCGGCTTTGCGGAACGGGTGTCGCCGTACGTACGCGCGCGTGACGGCCGTTTCCCCGTTTTCTGGACACCCGGGGTTCACTGACCCAGAATCGGCAGCGTGACGTCGTCCTTCGAGTTCCACACCTACCCCGCGCGGCTGTCCGACGCGGAGCGCGACAAGGCGCTGAGCGTGCTGCGTGACGGCGTCGCCATGGGACGGCTGTCGCACGACACGTTCGTGCGCCGCATGGAACTGGCGCTCGCCGCCCGCCGCGCCGACGAACTCGCCGCGCTCACCGCCGACCTGCCCCAGGAGAGCCGCTTCGCGCGCGTGCTCTTCGGCACCGTCGAGGCCGTCTCCGGCTTCACCGTACGGCTGCGCCGGGCCTGGCAGGCCGAGCGGCTGCCCAAGCTGCTGCTGCCGCATCCGGGCAACGGCCATCCGCTGCGCATCGGCCGCGACCCCGCCAACGGGCTGCGGCTCAACCACGAGACGGTCTCCCGGGTGCACGCCGAACTCCGCCGCCAGGGCGGCCTGTGGGTCCTGCGGGACCTCGGCTCCACCAACGGCACGACCGTGAACGGCCGCCGGGTGACCGGCGCCGCCGTCGTCCGCGAGGGCGACCAGGTCGGGTTCGGCCGGATGGCCTTCCGGCTCTCGAGCGACTGACCCCCCGGCTGGTCCGCCGCCACCTGCACGTGTCCTGTGCGATGGCTGAAAAGTGTTTGTCCGCCGCGGTGTTGACGTACCCCGCAAGTCGTGACTGACTGTGCGTACACCATGCACACCATGTGAATGGACGGCGCCGCTCTGTGGAGGTGTGACCTGCCGCCCCTCCTCCGCTACCCGTCCGTCGACGAGCTCGCCTCGCGGGCGGCCGCGCTGGTCGCCGACCGCCCCCGGGACGCCCGGCTGCGCAGGGCCGGGACCTCCCGCGCGGGCACCCCGATGTGGCTGCTTTCCATCGGTCACGGCACCCGGCACGCCCTCGTCGTCGCAGGCCCGCACGCCAACGAACCCGTCGGCGGTGCCACCGTGCTGCGTCTCGCCGACCGGCTCCTCGCCGACCCGAGGCTCACCGAGGACGCCGACGTCACCTGGAACCTGCTGCTGTGCCTGGACCCCGACGGCTCACGGCGCAACGAGGGCTGGCTGGCCGGGCCGTACACCCTGGGCCACTACTTCCGGAACTTCTTCCGGCCCGGCTTTCTGGAGCAGCCCGAGTGGCTGCCCGACGGGGCGGACGCCGCCGCGCTGCCCGAGACCCGGGCACTGCTCGACCTCCAGGACGAGCTGCGGCCCTTCCTCCAGTGCTCGCTGCACGGCGTCGACGTCGGCGGCGGCTTCGTCGAGCTGACCCGCGAGCTGCCGGGCCTCGACCGGCGCCTCGCGCACACCGCGACCCGGCTCGGCATCCCCCGCGAACTCGGCGCCTACGACACCCTCTACTGGCCCACCCTGGGCCCGGCCGTCTACCGCGTCCCGCCGCCCCGCCGGGGCGACCTGGCCGCCGCCATCACCGAGGCCGCCGTCGAGTCCACCTGGTTCCACCCGTACCGGCACGGCACCGTCACCGCCATCGTCGAGGCGCCCATGTGGGGCGTGGCCGCCGTCCAGGACGGCACACCGCCCGCCGACCGGGACGCGGCGCTGCGCTCCGTCAGCCGGACCCTGCGGCGCGACACGGAGCTCCTGGACGGCGTCCTGGCCCGGGTGCGGCCACAGCTGTCCGCGGCGCCGGACGCGGCCCGGCTGCTCGCGCCCGTCGACGACTACCTGCTGGTCTGCCCCGGCCTCGCCGACGCCTGGGACCCCGACACGGACGCCGGCAGCGCCCGCCCGCTGCCCCCGCTCCGCTCCGCCCACCTGGCCGCCCTGCGGATCGCCGGGCGCCGGCTGGCCCTGCGCACCGCCGGGATGCTGCACCAGCTCCTGCGCAGCACCGGCCACGACCCCGCCGCCGCCCTGCCCGACCTGGACCGGCTGATCGACACCTGGTGCGCGGACTACCACGACGCCCTCGGCGCGCGCTGGATCCCGGTCGCACGCCAGGCCGAGTACCAGACACGGATCGTCCTGAGCGCCTTCGAACTGGCACACCGGCACGCGCGCGTGCGTGCCCGATCGGGTGAGTCGGGCTGGGGGACCGAGCCCGCCGTGCCGATGCACGGGGAATGACACATCTCAGCAAAGCGACAGTTGCCGGCGGTGCCCTGCTGGCCGCGGCCGCCCTTCTCGCCGCCGGCCCCGCCCAGGCCGTGCCGGGCGGGACGCGCGGCGCCGACTACCTGTACCTGACCGTCACCAAGGGCGAGAGCCAGTCCGGTGACGCGCGCGGCGCCATCCTGCTGTGCGACCCTCCCGAGGGGTACTCCCGCGCGGCCGAGGCCTGTGCCGAGCTCGCCGCGGCGGGCGGTGACATCGCCCGCATCACCCCGGCCAAGGACGCGATGTGCCCGATGGTCTACGCCCCGGTGACCGTCCAGGCGCGCGGGCAGTGGAACGGCCGGCCGATCGAGTACCGCGAGACGTTCTCGAACTCCTGCCAGATGGCGGCCCGGACCGGTCCGGTCTTCGCCCTCGACGACTGAGCCCGAGGGCGGCGTGCGGCCCCCCCGCGGCCAGGCCTCGGGGCCGGGCCTCACGCCGCCTGCTCACGTGCGTGCTGCGCGGCCGCCAGCACCGTCCGGGACTGATGCTCCACCTGGCGCTCCAGCGGCACCCAGCGGGCCCCGAAACGCTCGCCGTAGGCCTCGCACCAGGCGGCCACCAGCTCCTCCAGCCGCGGCGCCGCGCGGTCGTCCGCCTCCCGCAGCACCCGCAGCAGCATCGACGCGGCCCGCAACGGCAGCCGCCGCCCGAAGGCGTCCACGCTGCCGACGTACGCCATCGTGGTGTCGACCGGCGGCCGCTGGATCCAGTCCTCGGCCAGCCCGGGGATCAGCCCCAGCGCCCAGCGGGCGGCCCGCAGCAACGGCCCGTCCAGGCCGCCCAGGCCGTCCAGCCGGGGCAGAGCCTCGGCCAGCACCCGCTCCACCTCCCGCGAGTCCCGCAGCAGCCGGTGCGCCAGCCGCCGCATCGCCGCCGCCGGCGCCGGGTGCGGCGCCGGGTCGTCGACCAGGTCGCTCGCCCACATCGGCACCTCGACCACCGCGGTGAGCCCGCCGTACCGGTGCGCGTGGTACCAGGTGCTGTGCCGTGCGTCGTCCGGCATGCTCGGGTACGCCACCCCCGTCTCCGGACCCGGCATCACCCGCACCCCGGGCCCGGAGTGCGGCCAGCCCGCGGCGTCCGAGGCGCCCGTCTCCACCGGGATGTGCAGCTCCGCCGCGGACTTGGCGAACGGTTCGGCGAGCCCCGGCACGTCCCTCGTCAACTGCACCCAGCTGCCGCCCAGATCGGTGCCGTGCAGGGTCACCTGGAGGTAGGGGCGCAGTTCGTCGATCACCCCGAGCAGGGCCCGGGTCTCGGGCGGCAGACGGTCCGGCGGCAGCACCGACGGCGACCACTCCGGCTGCTCCGGGCCCGCCGGCCGGTAGAAGCCGAGGTGGTAGTCGAACAGGCTGCGCGGGGCCGGGG
This sequence comes from Streptomyces sp. NPDC001980, assembly GCF_040296885.1. Lineage (NCBI taxonomy): Bacteria > Bacillati > Actinomycetota > Actinomycetes > Kitasatosporales > Streptomycetaceae > Streptomyces > Streptomyces sp. NPDC001980. The sequence goes on from NZ_JBEOYD010000016.1 coordinate 78,359, forward strand.
TGACATGCAGGCTCGCCCCGTCCGGGTCCGCGCAGAGCAGGAAGTGCCAGGAGTTCTCCGCCCGCAGCTCCCGCTCGTTCAGCACCCGTTCGGCCAGTACCTGGAGGGTGCCGCCCCCGGTCGGCTCGTTGGCATGGGCACCCGCCACCACCAGGACCGCCCGCCGGGCGTGTCCGACGGACAGCAGGTGCAGCGGTCTGCCCGCGCGGGAGACTCCGATCTGCCGCAACGTGCACAGGCCGGGCCGGTGAGCGGCCAGCGCCCGGGCGGTAGCGACGAGTTCGGGAACACTGGGGTAACGCAGCTCCGGCAGGAGACTCACCCCCGACTTGTCCGCCCGGCTTCGCATTCCCCAGTCCCGCACGGCATAGGTGAACTGTCAAGAACCTCCCGGGGGAGGCTCCAGGGGGCGCCCAGAGGCATCTGTCGGCGGCCGGTGGGGCTGGTTGGCGCCAACAGGGGTGCGAAGCCACTACGGGGCGCGGAACGGCTCCGCGCGCCGATAACCGACGCGGTCGGCGCCCGGCAAGTTTCAGCAAACCGACGTATCAGCCACATATTCACTCGTACGAGTGAATTCTGACGCCAGTTCCCGTTGGTTCCTGTTGGTTCGTGTCGGTTCCCGTCAGTCCCCGTCAGCCTTCGTCTGCCACCCGTTCCAGCAGCACCACCGGCAGCCCCTCGAACAGCTCGCCCACGCGCGCGTGCCCCGTGAACTCCCGCCCCGGCACCAGTACGTCGGCCCACCGCCCCGGCGGCAGCGGCAGGACCGTGTCCCGCCAGCCGCCGGCTGCGGCCAGCCGCAGCGACAGCCGGGTCACCGCGGTGACCACCTCCCCGGAGCGCTCGAACGCCAGACAGTGCGCCGCGGCCGGCCCCTCCGCGGTCAGCGGCGCGTACGTCGCCGTGTCGCCGAAGACGTCCGGGCGCCGCGCCCGCAGCCGCAGCGCCGCCGCGGTCACCGCGTCCTTCTCGCCCGGGTGCTCCGGCGGGAAGGCGACCGGCCGCCGGTTGTCCGGGTCCACCAGCGCCCGGTACTCGCCCTCCGTGCCCTGGTAGACGTCCGGCACCCCCGGCATCGTCAGCTGGACCAGGGCCGTGCCCAGCACGTTCGCCCGCACGTGCGGCGCCAGCGAGGCCCGGAAGGCCGCCACGCGCTCTCCCGGTGCCCCGCACGGCCCCGCCGCGACGAACGAGACCACCGCCTCCTCGTACGGAGGCTCCTGCTCCGTCCAGCTCGTGTACAGGCCCGCCTCCCGCACGTGCTTCACCAGCGCCCCCCGCACCCGCTCCGGATCCGCCGGGCCGAGTCCGAACACCGTCTGCCAGGCCGCCCAGGCCAGCTGCGCGTCAGGCCCCCCCTCCCCGTCCCGGGTCACCTCGGCCAGCACGTCCGCCCAGCGCTCCGGACACTCCGTCAGCACCGCCAGCGCGGCCCGCACGTCGGCGCTGCGCTTGGTGTCGTGCGTCGTCACCACCGTCCCGGTGAGCGGCCAGTCGCGCTGCACGCGCGCGCAGTACGCGTGGAAGACGTCGGGCGAGACACCCGGGCTGCCCGGGTCCCCGCCCACCTCGGTCGCCGACAGCAGCGGCACATAGCGGTAGAACGCCGTGTCCTCCACGGATTTGGCCCGCAGCGCCGACGCGGTCTGCGCGAACCGCGTCCGGAACTCCGCGAGCCCCGGCCCGTCCCCGGCCAGGAGCAGCCCGCGCACCACGTCCACCGCCCCGCCCTCCGCGGGCACCACGAAGGCCCGCCGGGCCTCCTCGGCGGCCTCCGCGGTGACCACGGCGGCCACGTCACCGGAGGCGTACGGCCGGTACACCCGCATCCGCACCAGCAGCTCCTGCAGCGCGGTGCGCAGCGCCCAGGGCGCCCGGTCGCGCAGCGCGGGATCCGGCGACGTCGCGCACACGCGCGTGGCCGCCCGCGTCAGCCGGTCCGTCTCGGCGGCCAGCTCGTGCGTGATCACCTTGTACGCCGCCCGCCGCACCGTGGCCGCCCAGTCGCCGCCCCGGTCCGTCTGCGGAGCCGCGAACCTCCGGTACCGGCCGAGCAGTTCACCGGCGCCCGCGGGGTCCGTGAACAGGCCGTCCACGTGCCGCAGGGCGTCGTACCCGGTGGTCCCCGCGACCGCCCAGCCGGCCGGCAGGTGCTCGCCGTCGGCCAGGATCTTCTCCACGACCGTCCAGCGCCCGCCGGTCGCCTCGTGCAGCCGCGCGAGGTAGCCGTCGGGGTCGGCGAGGCCGTCGGGATGGTCGACGCGCAGCCCGTCCACCACGCCCTCGTGCAGCAGCTGGAAGATCTTGGCATGGGTGGCCTCGAACACCTCCGGGTCCTCCACCCGCACCCCGATCAGCTCCGAGATGCTGAAGAACCGCCGGTAGTTCAGCTCGGTGCGGGCCAGCCGCCACCACACCGGGCGGTACCACTGGGCGTCCAGCAGCTCCGGCAGCGGCAGGTCCGCGGTGCCGTCGCGGAGCGGGAAGGCGTGCTCGTGATAGCGGAGCACGTCACCGTCGACCGTCAGCTGCCCGAGCACCTCGCCGACCGGCCCGCCCAGCACCGGCACCAGCAGCTGCCCGCCCTGCGCCTCCCAGTCGACGTCGAACCAGCGCGCGTACGGCGACTTCGGGCCCTCCCGGAGCACCTCCCACAGGGCGTGGTTGTGGCGGGGGGACATCGCCATGTGGTTCGGCACGATGTCCACGACGAGGCCGAGACCGTGGTCCCGTGCGGTGCGCGACAGCGCCCGCAGTCCCTCCTCGCCGCCGAGTTCCTCGCGCACGCGCGCGTGGTCGACGACGTCGTAGCCGTGGGTGGAGCCCGGGACGGCCTCCAGGACGGGGGAGAGGTGGAGGTGGGAGACGCCGAGCGCGGCGAGATACGGTACGGCGGCTTCGGCGGCCGAGAAGGGGAAGCTGGGCTGGAGCTGCAGTCGGTAGGTGGCCGTCGGGACGGTGGGGGCAATTCGCTCGGCTGTCATGCGGACGTATGTACCCGTCTGGTTGGGTTCTGTGTCACCGCGTGCGGTACCGCGCCCCAAAGGGGCGCGGGGAACTGCGCGACCAGCCCCCACCGGCCCGCACTTGTGCAACTGCCCGTCGGAGCGCGCATCCCTACGCCGGCCTCTTCAGCACAGTCAGACTCCGGCCCAGCAGCGTCAGACGTTCGCCGCCGTCCACCTTCGGCCCGGCCGGCACCGGCTCCGCCCGCGCCGTGTCGACCACCACCTCCCACTGCCGACCGTGATTCACCGGCACCACGAAGTCCAGCGGGCCCGGCGACGCGTTGAACATCAGCAGGAACGAGTCGTCGGCGATCCGCTGCCCCCGCGTGCCCGGTTCCGAGATCGCGTTGCCGTTCAGGAACACCGTGAGGGCCGACGCCTGGGCCGAGTCCCAGTCGCGCTGGGCCATCTCATGGCCCTCGGGGGTGAACCAGGCGATGTCGGAGAGCTCGTCGTGGGTGCCCTCCACCGGGCGGCCGTGGAAGAAGCGGCGGCGCCGGAAGACCGGGTGCTCCTTGCGCAGCCGCGCCATCGCGCGCGTGAAGGCCAGCAGTTCGCTGTCGTCCTCGGGACCCGGCCAGTCCACCCAGGACACCTCGTTGTCCTGGCAGTACGCGTTGTTGTTGCCCTGCTGGGTGCGCGCGAACTCGTCGCCGTGGCCGATCATCGGCACACCCTGGGACAGCATCAGCGTGGCGATGAAGTTCCGCATCTGCCGCTCGCGCAGTTCGAGGACGGCGGGGTCGTCGGTGTGGCCCTCGACCCCGCAGTTCCAGGACCGGTTGTAGCTCTCGCCGTCCCGGTTGTCCTCGCCGTTGGCCTGGTTGTGCTTGTCGTTGTACGACACCAGGTCGTGCAGGGTGAAGCCGTCGTGGCAGGTGACGAAGTTGATGGAGGCCAGCGGGCGGCGGCCGTCGTCCTGGTAGAGGTCGGAGGAGCCGGTCAGCCGGGACGCGAACTCCGCCAGCGCGCGGGGCTCGCCGCGCCACAGGTCGCGCACGGTGTCCCGGTACTTGCCGTTCCACTCGGTCCACAGCGGCGGGAAGTTGCCCACCTGGTAGCCGCCCTCGCCGACGTCCCAGGGCTCGGCGATCAGCTTCACCTGGGAGACGACCGGGTCCTGCTGCACCAGGTCGAAGAACGACGAAAGGCGGTCCACCTCATGAAACTGCCTCGCCAGGGTCGCCGCGAGGTCGAAGCGGAAGCCGTCGACATGCATCTCGGTGACCCAGTACCGCAGCGAGTCCATGATCATCTGGAGCACGTGCGGGGACCGCATCAGCAGCGAGTTGCCGGTGCCGGTGGTGTCCATGTAATAACGCGGGTCGTCGGTCAGCCGGTAGTACGACGGGTTGTCCAGGCCGCGGAAGGACAGCGTCGGGCCCAGGTGGTTGCCCTCGGCGGTGTGGTTGTAGACCACGTCGAGGATCACCTCGATGCCGGCCTCGTGCAGCGCCCGGACCGCCGACTTGAACTCCAGGACCTGCTGGCCGCGGTCGCCCCAGGAGGCGTACGCGTTGTGCGGGGCGAAGAAGCCGATGGTGTTGTAGCCCCAGTAGTTGTTCAGGTCCATGTCGACCAGCCGGTGGTCGTTCACGGACTGGTGGACCGGCATCAGCTCCAGGGCCGTGACGCCCAGCGCCGTCAGGTGCTCGATGACGGCCGGGTGGGCCAGGCCCGCGTAGGTGCCGCGCAGCTCCTCCGGCAGGCCCGGGTGGCGCATGGTCAGGCCCTTCACGTGGGCCTCGTAGATCACGGTGTGGTGGTACTCGGTGCGCGGCCGCCGGTCGTCGCCCCAGTCGAAGTACGGGTTGATCACCACCGACGTCATGGTGTGCGGCGCCGAGTCCAGGTCGTTGCGCTTGTCGGGGTCGCCGAAGTGGTAGCCGTACACCTCCTCGCCCCAGCGCACCGATCCGCCGATCGCCTTCGCGTACGGGTCGAGCAGCAGCTTCGCCGAGTTGCAGCGCTGCCCGCGCCCGGGGTCGTACGGGCCGTGCACCCGGAAGCCGTACCGCTGCCCGGGCATCACGCCCGGCAGGTACGCGTGCCGTACGAAGGCGTCGCTCTCCCGCAGCTCCACCGCCGTCTCGGAGCCGTCGTCGTGCAGCAGACACAGCTCCACTCGGTCCGCGGCCTCCGTGAAGACCGCGAAGTTGGTCCCGGCGCCGTCGTACGTGGCGCCGAGCGGATATGCCTCTCCAGGCCAGACCTGCATGAAGTCGACTCTTCCAGGTGTGTCCTGCGCCCGGGGGCGCCTTGGTCATGAGTCTGCCCGAAAGTAATGGAACCCCATCTGACTTGCACCCCTCTTACCCGGCGACCAGTGCACCCAGCGACCCGTGTGGCGTTGTGTGCCGAACCAGTGGGGCAATCACGTACTCCCTGTGACCAAGGGGGAGTAGGGGGAAGATGTGCGCAAGATAGTGCACCGCCATCTGGGCAAGGTGGTGGCCGGTGCGGGATTGGCGGTGGCGGGGACCGCCGTGATGGTCGGGATCACCCTGCCGGGCACGGCAGGGGCGAACGAGTCGGGAGGGAGCGACGGGAACGGCGCGGTCGCCGCGCAGCAGGCGGGCCAGGGACAGGACGCCGTCAAGCCGGGCGTGGTGGAACAGGCACCGGCCGAGGGGAAGAAGGGCACGGGCAGCGACCCGCTGACCGACGACGAGACCAAGCGCGTCGAACAACTCGCTCTGACCAAGCAGATGTTCAGCGCCGGGGAGAACGTCGAGGGCCGGCGCGGCCCGGAGCGGCTCAGCGTCGATCTCGCCGAGCCGGACGCGAACGAACTGGACAGCTCGAACGCGCCGCGCCGCGCGGACGTGACGTTCTACGACTACCGGGACGACACCCTCGTCACCCGGACCGTCAACCTCGACACCGGCAAGGTCGAGCACACCACCAGCAGCCAGGGCGTCCAGCCGCCGCTCAGCCACGACGAGAACGTCGAGGCCCTCGGACTGCTCGTCGCCGATCCGCTCGGCGCCGGTCTGAAGGCGGACTTCAAGGACGCCACCGGTACCGCGCTGACCGACCCGGAACAGCAGCTGCTGCTCAACAGCGCGGTCTACCGCGCCACTCCGGGCGCCCAGCCGGCCGCGCTCGACGCGTGCGGCGAACACCGCTGTGTGCGGCTCTTCCCGAAGGTCAAGAACGGGCCGTGGATCGACGCCAGGTCGCTCATCGTCGACCTGAGCGCGCGCAAGGTCGTGAAGCTCGGCAGCTGAGCCGGCTCCTCCGTTCGCCTTTCACCTTCCACCCTGCATCTCCCGTACCAGGAGTCACTTCGTCATGCACGTGAACCTGCGCGCGAGCACGCGCGCGCCCAGAATCCGCCATGCCCGCAGGACGGCCGCCGTGGGCCTGTCCGCGGTCGCGCTGGCCGCCGGCGCCACCACCGCGGCCGGACCCGCCGTCGCCCAGCCGAAGCGGGCCGCCGCGGCCGCCGCCGACTGCTCCGCGGCCTACCGCATCGAGCAGAAGCTCTCCACCGGCACCACCTGGCGGATGTGCTGGCGCTACGACAGCAAGGCCGGACTGGTCCTGGAGCACATCTCCTACCAGCCCAAGGGCGAGGCCGCCCCCATCAAGGTGCTCTCCAGCGCCCGCCTCGCCCAGATCGACGTCCCCTACGACGACGGCAGCGTCGAGTACGACGACCTGACCGGCTTCGGCTTCGCCCAGGGCCTGGTGCCGCTCGACTCGGCCGAGTGCCCCGGCGGCACCATCAAGACCGTCAAGGTCCCCGACGCCTGGGACCCCGCCCACCCCGACGTCAACGGCCTGTGCACCACGACCCGTTCGCGCGGCCACGCGTACCGGATGCAGGCCGACACCGGCAACCGGGTGTACCAGCAGCAGGGCAAGGACCTGCTGATCTACACCGTCAACAAGGTCGGCTGGTACGAGTACATGACCGAGTGGCGGTTCCAGGACGACGGCACGATCAACATGAACGTCGGCGCCACCGGCAGCCTCTCGCCGGGCGACTACGACGCCGGGGACGGCCGCGGCTGGCCGATCGGCAAGGGCGCCCACGCCTACGCCACCAGCCACAGCCACAACGTGTTCTGGAAGCTGGACTTCGACCTCGACGGCTCCGCCAAGAGCCGCATCGAACAGTACGACTCGGCGGTCAGCGCACCCGTGCACGGCCAGGAGGCGCCCACCAACAAGACCACCCGCACCGACGTCACCAAGGAACTCGCCGGTGACGCCAAGAACATGCGCTGGTGGCGGGTGGTCAGCACCGCCGGCAAGAACAAGGACGGGCACGCGCGGTCGTACGAGATCGTCCAGGGCGCCAGCAACAAGTACCCGGGCCACCCGTTCACTTCGCACGACGTCTACTTCACCCAGTACGACAAGTGCGAGCAGTTCGCCAGCAACAACCCGGGCTGCCCGAGCGGTCACCCCAAGACCGTGGACAAGTTCGTGAACGGGCAGACCCTCACCAACCCCGTGGTCTGGGTGAACGTCGGTTTCCACCACATCGCGCGCGACGAGGACCAGCAGCCGATGCCGGTCCACTGGCAGGGCTTCTCCATCGCCCCGCGTGACGTCACCGCTATGAATCCGCTCACTCCGGCCGCCCTCGCTGATCAGAACGGACAGCCCGGAAACGGTAGTTGAGAAACGACCTGTCCATCCGGCTGCACCGCCGACCACTCCCGGAGTACCCTTCCTTGATCGTTGGCACAGGGAGAGCTCGGGGGAGCGGAAGGCGGTGCACGGGTGGGCTCGGGAGGCCTGGAGCTGCCCCCTGGTGACGAGGGTCACGAGGGGAACTCCACAGACGTCCCGCCCGGCGCGGTGTCCCTGGCCCGGCCGATGGACGCCACGGGCTCCATCGGGCCGGAGCTGGAGTGGGACGCCGACGCCTGGCTGGAGGTGCGTACACGCGCCCAGCGGGCCGGCCGGGCCTACATCTGGCTGAACCTCGTCGAGCAGCGGATGCGTACGGTCGTGGCCGCCGTGCTGCGGCCCATCTACGAACCCGTCCACGGCGACGAGTGGGTGGTCGCCGCGGCCGGCCCGGCCGGCCAGGAATGGGTCCAGCGAGCGGTCGCCGTGCGCGAGGTCAGCCGCCGCAAGGGGTACCTGCTCGACCCCGCCGACGACAACGTGCTCAGCTTCCTCACCCTGCCCCAGCTGCGCGAGCTGATGGTGCAGCACTGGCCGTGCTTCGAGCCGTACTTCGACGAGCGCCGGGACGTCGAACTCGCCCTCGACGAGCTGGAGGTGACCCGCAACGTCGTCTCCCGCAACCGGGCGCTGTCCGGGGCCGTCCTCGACCAGGCCGAGCGCGCCTCCGCCCGGCTCCTGGAGATGCTCGGCGCGGGCGGCGACGTGCCCTCCGCGCGCCGGCTGCCGGTCGACGCCGTCGAGGACCTGGTCGGCGACCGCTACGCGGACGTCGTCGCCGTCCACCCCGACCGGGTCCGCCTCATGCGCCAGTTCCCGGCCGAGGACCTCTTCGGCGGCGCTCGCCGCCTGGACGCCATCGGCATCGGCCTCAACCTGCTCGTGCAGAACTTCTCCGGCCGCCGCCTGGTCCGCCTCGCCGAGACCGGCTGCCGGGTCCGCCTCCTCTTCCTCAACCCCGCCTCCAGCGCGGTCAAGCGCCGCGAACGCGAACTCGGGATGAAACGGGGCGAACTGGGCCGCTCGGTCGAGATGAACATCCTCCACATGCGCCGCGTCCGCTCCCGGCTCCGCGATCCGGACGCCTTCGAGATCCAGGTGTACGACGACACCCCCCGCTTCTCCGCCTACCTGGTCGACGGCGACGGCGCCGACGGCGTCGCGATCATCCAGTCCTATCTGCGCGGGGCGCGCGGGATGGAGTCACCCGTGCTGGTGCTCCGCAACGGCAGCAAGGTGGTCAAGTCGGACGACGTCGTGGAAACGGGTCTCTTCCCCACGTACCGCGAGGAGTTCGAGACGGCTTGGGCGGATTCGCGCCCGGTGTCCTGACGCACGTGCACGACGGCGACGCGGCGGTAAGCGGAACGCGGTCATCTGATTGTCAGTGGCGCATGCGAGGGTGGAGACCACTGGGGGAAAGCACCACCAAGAAGGGGGGCCGCCCATGGGCTGGCACCAGGAGCTCCTGATCGGCTTCGACCTGGAGACGACGGGTACGGATCCGCGCGAGGCACGGATCGTCACGGGGGCCGTGATCGAGGTCAGGGCCGGGCAGGAACTGGGCCGCCGCGAGTGGCTGGCGGATCCGGGCGTGGAGATCCCGGCCGACGCGGTGGCGGTGCACGGCATCAGTAACGAGCGGGCGGCGGCCGAGGGCAGACCGGCCGACCAGGTCGCCGACGCCCTCGCGGACGTCCTCACCGGCTACTGGAAGACCGGCGTCCCGGTCGTCGCCTACAACGCGACCTTCGACCTCACCCTGCTCTCGGCGGAACTGCGCCGGCACGGACTCCCGTCCCTCTCCGACCGCCTCGGCGGCCTCGACCCCGCGCCGGTCGTCGACCCGTACACCATCGACCGCTGGGTCGACCGCTACCGCCGGGGCAAGCGCAACCTGGAAGCGGTCTGCGCCGAGTACGGCATCACCCTCGCCGCGGCCCACAACGCCTCCGCCGACGCTCTCGCCGCGGCCCGCCTGGCCGGCGCGATAGCCGAGCGCCATCCGAAGATCGCGGCGCTGGGTCCGGCGGAGCTGCACCGGCGCCAGGTGGAGTGGTACGCGGAGTGGGCGGCGGACTTCCAGCAGTTCCTGCGCCGCAAGGGAGAGGCCGACGCGGTGGTGGACGGGGCGTGGCCGTTGCGGGAGCTGGCCGACGCCGTCTGAGTGCTGGGCTGGTTGCGTAGTTCGTTTGCCGCGGGCCGGTGGGGGCTGGGCGCGCCCACGCGGCGGAGCCGCACATCGACACAGCCCCGCGCCCCTTCGGTGCGCTGGTGCTCAGAAGGGATACCAGCGCACCGACGCGTCGCCCTCCCGTAGCGACGCCACCCGCCGTTCGAACTCGGCCAGCGCCTTGGGGTTGCTCGGCGCGTGCTGGGCGACCCACGCACAGCTGGCCGTCTCCCGGGCCCCGCGCAGCACGCCGCATCCCTCCCACTCACGCACGTCCCACCCGTAGGCCGTGACGAACGAGTCGTAGGCCTCGGCCGGCAACCCGTACCGGTCCCGGGACAGGGCCATCACCACCAGGTCGTGCTCACGCAGGTCCGAGGAGAAGGTCTCCAGGTCGACCAGGACCGGACCGTCCGGGCCGACGTGCACATTGCGGGGCAGCGCGTCCCCGTGGATCGGCCCCGGCGTCAGATGCGGCGTCAGCGCGGCCGCGGCCGCCGCGAAGCCGTCCCGGCGCTCGCGCAGATACGCCGCGTCGGCGGGGTCGATCGCAGCGCCGGCCAGCCGCAGCCAGCGCTCCACACCGCCCAGCAACTCGCGGGGCGGCAGGGCGAAGGGGGGAGCGGGCAGTGCGTGCACGATCCGCAGCAGTTCGGCCAGATCCCGTGGCTCGGCCGGCCGCACCGGATCCGGCAGCCGGTGCCACAGGGTCACCGGGTGCCCCTCGACGAGCAGCGCCTTCGGCTCGGCGGCGCGTACGGCCGGTACGTCCGCCTCCGCCAGCCATCCGGCGATCTCCAGTTCCCGCCGGGCCCGGTCGAGGAGCTCGGCGTCCCGGCCGACCTTCACCACCAGGTCCCCGGCGGCGAACACCGCGTTCTCCCCCAGGGCCAGGAGCGAGGCGCCGGCCGCCGCACCGGGCAGCACACCCGCCGCCGCCAGTACGTCCCGCGCCCTTGCCTCGTCCATGGTCCGCCTCCGTGTCCGTCCGCGACGCCCGCGTGTCCGTCGCTGTACGGGTGCACACGGCGTCGTCTTCTCGCCATCCGGCGGTCAGTCTCGCATCCAGGGAGGCCGGACCGGGTGCGCGGTGCCTTGACGGGCGTATCGCAGCGCAGTTGGCAGACGGCGACCTTCGGCGACGGCATCTACCTATGACCTTGCGCAGGGCTCTCCCGTTCACGGCGGAGGTGAAGGGCATCTCAATATTGCTCTGCCCACGGCTTCTCGGCGAGGATCTGCGCCGTTGACCTTGGTCAGGTCATACGGGGCGCTGCTGGTTCTCGATGTACCGGCGTACGACGGTCAGCGGTGCTCCGCCGCAGCTTCCGGCGAAGTACGAGCTGGACCAGAAATGTCCGCCCCGCAGGTACCGGCGTACGTGCGCGTCGTACTCCTTGCACGGCTGGGCCACCGGCACCGCCCTGGCCGGGCACCTCAGCCCGGCCCCCGCCCAGACGGTCCGGGGCTACCCCGAGTGGAAGGACAAGGTGGCCACCCCGGCCCTCCAGGAGTACTACAGCGGCGCCATCGGCCTCAACGAACTCCGCCACCGCCTGGAGAAGGACGGCAACCTGGTGCTGGCCCGCTACCAGCGCTGAGACGCACAAGGGACAGGGCCCGTTGGCTCCCCCGGAGACCAACGGACCCTGCGTCGAAGGGTGTCGCCGCACGTGTTGCCGCATGGCTCAGACCGGCAGCCGCTCCTGCTCGCCCCGCGCCACCGGCGCCCCGGCCTCCGGCGACTCGTCGTGCGTCAGGTCCGGCAGCCACCGCAGCCAGCTGGGCAGGTACCAGTTGCGCTCGCCGAGCAGGGCCATCACCGCCGGGAGCAGGACACCCCGGATGACGGTCGCGTCGATGAGGACCGCGGCCGCCAGGCCCACACCCATCTGCTTCATGGACTGCATGGACAGCGTGCCGAAGATCGCGAACACGGCGACCATGATGACGGCGGCGCTGGTCACGACCCCGGCCGTGGTGACCACGCCGTGCTGGATCGCGTCCCTGGTGGACCGGCCGCGCAGCCGGGCCTCACGGATCCGGGAGACCACGAACACGTGGTAGTCCATGGACAGGCCGAACAGGATCACGAAGAGGAACAGCGGCAGCCAGGTGACGATCGCGCCGACCCCCTCCGCGCCCACCAGCGACGCGCCCCAGCCGTGCTGGAAGACGGCGACGAGGATGCCGTAGGCGGCGCCCACCGAGAGCAGGTTGAGCAGGATCGAGGTGACCGCGACCGTCAGCGAGCGGAACGACAGCAGCATCAGGAGGAAGGCGAAGACGACCACGAAGGCGAAGACCGGGACGACCGAGCCGAGCAGCTGGTCGTTGAAGTCCTGGTTGCCCGCGACGTTGCCGGTGATGGGCGCCTGCACGCCGTCGACCTTGCCGAGCGTGGCCGGCCGTACCTCGTCGCGGAGCTTCTGCAGGCTCTTGCCGGCCTTGTCCAGGTCGGAGCCGCCGACCAGCGGCACGGTGATCAGGGCGACGTTCTGGGCGTCGTGCAGCTTGATGTCGACCGGGCCGCGCGAGGCGCCCGAGCTGATCGCCCGCTCCTTGAAGTCGGTCAGCGCCTGCCTGACCTCGGGGGCGTTGATGTCCGTCGCCCTGACGACCACCTCGGCGGGCTCGGAGCCGCCCGGGAAGGCCTGGTTGACGCGGTCGTAGGTCTGCACGATCGGCAGCGAGTTCCCGAACTCCTGGTCCAGGGTGAGCTGCGAGGTCTTCATGCCGAGGGCGGGCGCGGCGACCGCCAGAAGGGCGCCGACCGCGACGAGTACGGAGACCAGCGGCCTGGCGAGCACGCCCCGCAGCACGGCCGTCCAGAAGCGGCTCTCGGAAGGCCCGTGGGCCCGCTTGCGGCGGCGCAGGAACGGTATACGACCCTTCTCGACCCGGTGGCCCAGCAGGGAGAGCAGCGCGGGCAGCACGGTCACGGAGCCGACCATGGCGACCGCGACGACCATCAGGGAGGCCAGGCCCATCGCCTCGAACTCGGCGAGGCCGGTGAACAGCATGCCCGCCATCGCGACGCACACCGTGACGCCGGAGACGATGATCGCCCGTCCGCTGGTGGCGGCGGCGATCCGGAGCGCGGCGTCCGCACCCCGGCCGGCCTCCCGCTCCTCGCGCTCCCGGCGCAGGTAGAACAGGCAGTAGTCGACGCCGACCGCCATGCCGACCAGCAGCATCACGGAGTTGGCGGTGTCGCTCATCGGCTGCAGATGGCTGACCAGGCCCATCAGGCCCATCGTCGCCATGATCGCGGTGATCGCCAGACCTACCGGCAGCAGCGCGGCCACCAGCGCGCCGAAGGCGATCAGCAGGATGCCGAAGGCCACCGGCACGGCGGAGTACTCGGCCCGCTGGAAGTCCTTGCCGAAGGCGTCGGCGTACTGCTTGTTCATGCTGGCGCCGCCGATCTCCTCGATCCGCAGCGTGCCGTGCGCCTTCTGCGCCCCGGCCACCGCGTCGAGCACCGGCTCCACCCGGTCGCCGGCGGTCTCGGCGTCGCCGCGCATGTCGAACTGGACCAGCGCGCTACGGCCGTCCTTCGAGATCGTCCCGGTGACGTACGGCGATGTGACGTCCGTGACCTTGCCGGTGCCGTCGACGGCCTTCACGACATCGGTGACGGCGGCCCTGAAGGCGGTGTCCGTGGCCTTGACCGACGGGTCCTTGGACTGGATCAGGACCGTCTCGCTCGCCGGTTCCTTGATGCCCGCGTCGTCGATGATCTTCGCTGCGGTGTGGGTCTCGCCCTTGAGCTGGTCGCTCTCGTCGACGTCGACCCGGCCGGCCGCCGAGCCGAGCCCCATGGCCAGGACGACGAACAGCAGCCATATGCCGACGGCGGCCCAGCGGTGCCGGGCGCTCCAGCCGCCGGCCCGGGCGGCCAGCCCCCGCACCCGTGCTTCTCCGTTCCCCATGACGGGATCCATGACGGGAATGCCCCCTCGTGTGCGGTGACGGCCCCGGCCGCCACGATCTCTTCACGACTTCCCTCGTTCGATTCGAAGGTATGGGCCGGACAAGACCGACTCCTCGTGCTGCCCGGTGAAGTCCGGCGGCCGTCTCTCGTCGCCTGGGAGGATGTCGGGCCCTTACATCTATCCACCCATCTCGGGGGTGATGATCAGGGACGTCCGTTCCGACGACGCGGATCCTCTTTGTGATTGCGAAACCTTGTTGAACAAGTCACAGGTGCGTGTAGGAGTTGATCCGGACCGGTCCGATCGGCCAGAGTTTCGGGCAGCCCGGCTTGCCCGGCACGGCCGTCGTGCCAACCCCCACGGGGCACGACGGCCGTTCTAAGGTGTTCGAATGACGACGTATGCGGCGCTGCTGCGCGGGATCAACGTGGGCGGCAACAAGAAGCTCCCGATGGCCGAACTGCGCGCGCTCATGACCGGACTGGGGTACGACTCCGTCCGGACCTACCTGCAGAGCGGACAGGCCGTGTTCGCCACCGCCCACGGGGACGCCGACTCCCTGGCGGCCGAGCTGACCGGGGCGATCGAGGAGCGGTTCGGCTTCTCCGTCGACGTGCTCGTCCGCGACCACGCCTACCTGAAGGCGGTCGAGGCGGCCTGCCCGTTCCCGGCCGCCGACCTGACGGCCAAGCAGCTGCACGTCACGTACCTCTCCGCGCCGGTCACCGCGGAGCGCTACGCCGACATCGACCCGGCCGCCCACCTCCCCGAGGAGTTCCGGCTGGGCGACCGCGCCCTGTACCTGTACGCCCCGGACGGCCTCGGCCGCTCCAAGCTTGCCGAGGCGCTGTCCCGGCCCCGGATCCACAAGGGGCTGACCGCCACGACCCGGAACTGGAACACGGTGGTCAAACTGGTGGAGTTGACGGCCCCGGGAGCGTGACCGCCCGCCGCTGTGACCCTGCCCCGGGGACAGGGCGACGTCTGTGCGAGGCTCGTCCCATGCGCTACATCATCATCGGAGCAGGGGCCGTCGGCGGTGCGATCGGCGGGCGGCTGGCCGGCGCGGGACACGAGGTCGTCCTGGTGGCACGGGGCGCGCACCACGCGGCGCTGCGGACCGGCGGGCTGCGGCTGACGGTGCCGGACGGCGCGTACACGTACCGGCTCCAGGCCGTCACCGGGCCCGGGGAACTGGGCGAGCTGCGGGCGGACGACGTTCTCGTCCTCGCCGTCAAGGCACAGGACACCGTGACCGCCCTGCAGGCCTGGGGGCCGGCGCCGGTCGCGGGCGGTGGCACGGCGGCGCAGCGGCTGCCCCTGTTCTGCGCCCAGAACGGCGTGGAGGGCCAGCGGCTCGCCCTGCGCGTCTTCCGGCACGTCTACGGCGTCTGCGTCTGGCTGCCGTCGACCTTCGTGGAGCCGGGCGTCGTCTCCGCGGGCGGCGCCCCCCTCACCGGCATGCTGCACCTGGGCCGCCATCCGCACGGCGTCGACGGGACCGCCCGGCTGGTCGCCGCCGACCTGGAGAAGTCCCACTTCGAGGCGCCGGTCGTACCCGACGTGGCGCGCTGGCAGTACGCGAAGCTGCTCTCCAATCTCGGCAACGCCGTGGAGGCGGTCGCCGGGTCCATCGCCGACGACGACGCCGCAACGCTGTTCGCGAGAGTGCGCGCCGAGGGCGAGGCCGTGCTCGACGCCGCCGGGATCGCCCACGCGAGCGTCGAGGAGCAGAAGAAGGTACGCGGCCACAAGGTGGACCTGGTCCCGCTGGCGGGCGCCCCGCGCGGCGGCGGCTCCTCCTGGCAGTCCCTCAGCCGTGGCACCGGCACCATCGAGGCCGACTACCTCAACGGCGAGATCGCCCTGCTGGGCCGCCTGCACGGCGTTCCCACCCCGCTCAACGACCTCCTGCAGCACCTCGCCAACACCTTCGCACGCGAGCGCCGGGCACCCGGCTCGATGCCGGTCGGGGAACTCGCCCGGCTCGCCGACGAGGCCGCAGCCGCCTGATCAACTGCCGGGCAGGGACGAGTCGTTGGGCATCCGGGTCGGTAAAGGCCCAGGTGTGACACGTTCGTCGGACGCGACGCAGAAGTAAGTGCCGGCCACGGTGTGACGCTCGCGAGCGCCCGCCGCAGGTCGGCTTGTTCGCGGTCCGACGGACAGGGGAGCGCCGGACCGCGAACACCAAGCCCGTCGTTCAGGCCCCCACGGCCGCCAGGGCCGGGGTGCGTGCCGCGTCGTACCGCTCCAGCAGCACCCGCGCCACCTCCGGCGCCGGGCCGAGCACCTCGGCCAGCACGTCCGCCTCCGCCGCGCCCCGCGCGATCCGGTCCGGCAGGAAGCCGGGAGCGAGGACGTACGGGGCCACCGCGACCCGGGCGCAGCCCAGCTCCCGGAGCTCGCGTACCGCGTCCTCGGTGCGGGGGAGGGACGCGGAGGCGAAGGCGGGCCGCACGGCGCACCAGCCGGTGCGCCGCCACTCCCGCGCGAGACGTGCGATCACCGCGATCGCCTCCGGGTCGGAGGACCCCGCCGAGGCCAGCACGACCCCGGTCGAGGACTTGTCGGCGGGGGTCAGCCCCGCCTCGTACAGCCGTCGTTCCAGGGCCGACAGGAGCAGCGGCGAGGGGCCCAGCACCTCCGCCTGCCGGATCCGCAGCCGAGGCGGCGCGTCCCGCAGCACCGCCGGGATGTCCGCCTTCGCGTGGAAGGCACGCGTCAACAGCAGGGGGAGGGCCACGACGTCACGGACGCCCTCCGCCGCCAGGGACTCCAGCACCCCGTGCACGGACGGGATGTTGAAGTCCAGGAAGCCCGTCTCCACGCGCAGCCCGGGCCGCAGCGACCGTACCCGGCGCACCAGGGCGTGGACGGTCGCGGCGTGCCGCGGGTCGCGGCTGCCGTGGGCGATGACGAGGAGAACGGGCTTCGTACGCATGGACCTCAGCTCTTCACCAGCAGGCCACGGCTGCGCAGCACCCACCGCTCCAGCGGACTGAAGATCAGCAGGTCGATCGCGATGCCGACGAACAGGATCAGGATGATGGCCTCGAACACCATCGCCATGTCGCTGGCGGTGCGCGCGTTCTCCAGGAGCTGGCCGAGGCCCACGCCGAGGTCCGGGAAGCTCGCGATGATCTCCGCCGCCATCAGCGAGCGCCAGGAGAACGCCCAGCCCTGCTTCAGACCCGCCACATAGCCGGGCATGGCGGCCGGCAGCACGACGTGCCAGATGCCCTTGACGCCGGTCGCGCCCATCGTGCGCCCGGCCCGCAGGAACAGCGGCGGCACCTGGTCGACGCCGGACACCAGGCCGTTGGCGATGGAGGGGACCGCGCCGAGCAGGATCACGGCGTACATCATCGAGTTGTTCAGGCCCAGCCAGATCACGGCCGGCGGCACCCACGCCACCGACGGCAGCGACTGGAGGCCGGACAGGATCGGGCCGATCGCCGCGCGCACGAACCTCACCCGCGCCACCAGCAGACCCAGCGGGGTGCCGATGAGGAGAGCGAAGAGGAAGCCGAGCAGACCGCGGCTGACGCTGGTCCAGATGTAGCCGAGCAGGTCGCCCTTGAGCCAGGCGTCCTTGAACGCGTCGCCGACCGCTGCCGGCGAGGGCAGCTTGGACGGGTCGTCGACGACCGGGACCAGGAGTGTCCAGACCACGAGGACCACGGCGAGCGCGATGATCGGGGGCAGGATCTTGCTGGTGAAGGTCTGGCGGAGGGTCGGGCGGCTGGTGGCCGTCGTCTCCAGGGCGTCGAGGCCGGCCTCGACACTTCCGGCGTCCTTGGCCGGCGTCGTCTCAGTGCTGGCCATGACGGCGGATCTCCCCACGCAGTACATCGGTGATCTCAAGGGACAGTTCGGCCACCGGCGCGTCCTCGATGCGGCGCGGCTGCGGTATGCCGACCTCCCACTCGCGGGCTATCCGGCCCGGCCGGGACGACAGCAGGATCACCCGCTGGGCGAGCCGTACCGCCTCGCGCACGTTGTGCGTGACGAACAGGACGGAGACCCCCGTCTCCTCCCAGATCCGGGTCAGCTCGTCGTGCAGCACGTCCCGGGTGATGGCGTCCAGGGCCGAGAACGGCTCGTCCATCAGCAGCAGTCTGCTCTCCTGGGCGAGCGAACGGGCCAGGGCGGCCCGCTGGCGCATACCGCCGGACAGCTCGTGGACGCGCTTGCCGTACGCGCCCTTCAGCCGGACCAGTTCGAGCAGCTGCTCGGCCTTGTCCCGGCGGTCGTTCTTGGGAACCCCCCTGAGCTTCAGGGCGAGTTCGATGTTCTTGCCCGCGGTCAGCCACGGGAAGAGGGCGTGCTCCTGGAACATCAGGGCGGGCCGCCCGTCCGTCGCGATGGAGCCCGCGGTGGGCCGGTCGAGCCCCGCCACCAGGTTCAGCAGCGTGGACTTGCCGCAGCCCGAGGCCCCCAGGAGGGTGACGAACTCGCCCGGCGCGACATCGAGGGTGATGTCGTCCAGGACGAGCTGCTGCCCGCCCGGAGTCGCGAAGGACTTCGAGACATGCTCAAGGCGTGCCGCGTACTCGACCGACTCGTCGGCCTTGGCGAGTGTCGTGGTCGTGGCCATGGTCGTCACCTCCTGGGATCTCGTCGGGACCGGGGTCAGCTGCTGCCGAGACCGGCGGCGTCGACCGGGCTCTGGCCGTCGGCCTTCAGCACCTTGTTGAGGATCGTCAGGTCGTAGATGTTCTTCAGCAGCGGGTCGGTGAGCAGACCGGCCTTGACGGCGTGCTGGGCCTCGGTGTTGAGGGTGGAGGCCAGCGGGTCGTCGGTGAACCTGATCGACGACCAGGCCGAGTTCAGGACGTCGTCGGGCAGCGCCTTGCCGGAGTCGACCGCCAGCTGCTTGTTGGCCGAGGCCTTCGCCGCGTCCGGGTTGGCGTTGATCCACTTGTTGGTCTCGACCGAGCCCTTGAGGACCGCCTCGACGACCTTCGGGTGCTCCTTGAGGAACTTCTGCGACACGATGATGTTCGTGATCACGAACTTCTTGTCGGGCCACAGCGTGGACTCGTCGAGCAGCACCTTGCCGCCCTCGGCGACCAGCTTGGACGCGGTCGGCTCCGGCACCCAGGCGCCGTCGATGGAACCGGCCTTGAAGGCGTCCGGGGTGATCTTGTTGTCGGTGCGGACGACCGTGACGTCACCCTTGCCGCTCTGCGCGTCGACCTTCCAGCCCTGGTCGGCGATCCAGTTGAGGAACGCCACGTCCTGCGTGTTGCCCAGCTGAGGCGTCGCGATCTTCTTGCCCTTGACGTCCGCCAGCGACTTGATCTTCTTCGGGTTGACGACCAGCTTGACGCCACCGGACGCCGAACCGCCGATGATCTTCAGGTCGGTGCCGTTGGACTTGGTGTAGCCGTTGATCGACGGGGAGGGGCCGATCCAGCCGATGTCGATGGAGCCGGAGTTGAGCGCCTCGATCTCGGAGGGGCCCGCGTTGAAGATCGCGTACTTCGCCTTGGTGGCGCCGAGCTCCTTCTGGAAGAAGCCCTTCTGGTTGCCGACCAGCGCGGTCGCGTGGGTCAGGTTGCCGAAGTAGCCGATCTTGACGGTGTCGAGGCCCTCGATCTTCTTGGCCCCGGCGGCGACCTTGGTGGTGTCGCTCTTGTCGGAGTCCGACCCGTACCCGCAGGCGGCGAGCGTGAGCAGGGGGAGTGCGGCGAGCGCGGCTATGCCGCGGCGCAGGAGCTTGGAGCGGTTGGCAGGCACGGGAGGCTTTCCTCTCGTTGGCCCGGCGGTCACGGTCTCTCAGGTCGTGGCCGGGAGGTCGGCAGGTCTTCGTCGCATCCGGGACGGCGGGTGGGGGGCCAGGGCGCGCAGGCAGTGCGCGTACGTCATCGCGCACATCGCGCCACCCCGCCCTGCCCGCTCCCGAGGTCGCCGCTGCCGACGCGGCCGCCCTCCTTCGCGAACGTCGAGTAGACGTCGGTCATCGTCATGTCAGAAGTCCCAGCCGTCGTCTTCGGTCTCGTCCTTGACCGGCTCGGGGGAGGCGAACGACTCGCCGACCATGCCCGCGGTGAGCGTGGTGCCGTCGGCGGGGTCGATCAGGATGAACGAGCCGGTGCGGCGCGAGTCGGCGTAGGAGTCGACCGGCAGCGGCTCGGCGGTACGGATCTTCACCCGGCCGATGTCGTTGGCGACGAGCTGTCCCGGGTGCGGGTGCAGGGACAGGTCGTCGAGCGTGAGGCGGGACGGGATGTCCTTGACGACCGCCTTGACCGTGCGGGTGCCGTGCTTGAGCAGCACCCGGTGCCCGACGGTCAGCGGCTGGTCGGCGACGTGGCAGACGGTCGCCTCGACGTCCTGGGTGGTCGCCGGGGCGTCCTTCGTCGGGACGATCAGGTCGCCGCGCGAGACGTCGATGTCGTCGGTGAGCAGGAGGGTCACCGACTGCGTCGTCCAGGCCGCGTCGACCGGCTCGCCGAGCAGGTCGATCCCGGAGACCGTCGTGGTACGGCCGGACGGCAGGACCGTGACCGCCTCGCCGACGTGGAAGGTACCGGCCGCGATCTGGCCGGCGTAGCCCCGGTAGTCCGGGTGCTCGGCGGTCTGCGGGCGGATCACGTACTGCACGGGCAGCCGGGCGTGGCAGTGCGCCAGGTCGTGGCTGACCGGGACGGTCTCCAGGTGCTCCAGGACGGTCGGGCCGCCGTACCAGTCCATGTGCGCGGACGGCTCCACGACGTTGTCGCCTACGAGCGCCGAGATCGGGATCGCGGTGACCTCGGGGACGCCCAGCTCGGTCGCGTACGCCGTGAACTCCTCGGCGATCCCCGCGAAGATCGGCTCCTGGTAGTCGACCAGGTCCATCTTGTTGACGGCGAGGACGACGTGCGGGACGCGCAGCAGGGCGGCGATGGCGGCGTGCCGGCGGGTCTGCTCGACGACGCCGTTGCGGGCGTCGACCAGGACCACGGTCAGCTCGGCGGTGGAGGCGCCGGTGACCATGTTGCGGGTGTACTGCACGTGGCCCGGGGTGTCGGCGAGGATGAACCGGCGCTTGGGGGTGGCGAAGTAGCGGTAGGCCACGTCGATGGTGATGCCCTGCTCGCGTTCCGCGCGCAGGCCGTCGGTGAGGAGGGCGAGGTCGGGGGCGTCCTGGCCGCGCGAGGCGGACGCGCGCTCGACGGCCTCCAGCTGGTCGGTGAGGACCGACTTGGAGTCGTGCAGCAGCCGTCCGACGAGGGTGGACTTGCCGTCGTCGACGGAGCCCGCGGTCGCGAACCGCAGCAGGGTCGTCTCGGCGAGGCCGAGTTCCGTGGTGCTGGTGCTCATGCTTAGAAGTACCCCTCGCGCTTGCGGTCTTCCATCGCGGCCTCGGAGAGCTTGTCGTCGGCACGCGTCGCGCCGCGCTCGGTGAGCCGGGAGGCGGCGATCTCGGCGATCACCTTCTCGATGTCGTCGGCGTCGGAGTCCACCGCGCCGGTGCAGGACATGTCACCGACGGTCCGGTAGCGCACCTGCCGCTTCTCGACGGTCTCGCCGTCCTTCGGCCCGCCCCACTCGCCGCCGGTCAGCCACATCCCGCCCCGCATGAACACCTCGCGCTCGTGCGCGAAGTAGATCTGCGGGAGTTCGATCTCCTCGCGGGCGATGTACTGCCAGACGTCCAGCTCGGTCCAGTTGGACAGCGGGAAGACGCGGACGTGCTCGCCGGGGGCGTGCCGGCCGTTGTAGAGGTTCCACAGCTCGGGGCGCTGGCGGCGGGGGTCCCACTGGGAGAACTCGTCGCGGAGGGAGAAGACGCGTTCCTTTGCGCGGGCCTTCTCCTCGTCGCGGCGGCCGCCGCCGAAGACGGCGTCGAACTTCTCGTTCTGGATCTTCTCGGTGAGCGGAAGCGTCTGGAGCGGGTTGCGGGTGCCGTCGGGGCGTTCGCGCAGCACACCGCGGTCGATGTAGTCCTGTACGGAGGCCACATGGAGGCGCAGCCCATGTGCGGTCACCACACGGTCCCGGTATTTGAGGACTTCGGGGAAGTTGTGTCCGGTGTCCACGTGCAGCAGGGAGAAGGGGATCGCGGCAGGGGCGAACGCCTTGAGGGCGAGGTGGAGCATGACGATGGAGTCCTTGCCGCCGGAGAACAGGATCACCGGCCGTTCGAACTCGCCCGCCACCTCGCGGAAGATGTGGACCGCCTCGGACTCCAGCGCGTCCAGGTGCGACAGGGCGTACGGGGTGCCCGTGCCCTCCCCGTGCGCCGCCACGGTCGTCGTCATGCCAGTCCCTTCCCGCTCAGCAGGGCGTGCACGGACGCCGCGGACTCCTGCACGCTCTGGTGCTGCGACTCGATCCGCAGATCGGGGGTCTCGGGCTCCTCGTACGGGTCGTCGACCCCGGTCAGCCCGGTCAGCTCACCCGCTGCCTGCTTGGCGTACAGACCCTTCACGTCGCGTACGGAGCACACCTCGACCGGGGTCGCCACGTGCACCTCGACGTACGCGGTGCCGTTCTCCTCGTGGCGCTTGCGCACCGCGTCGCGGCTGTCCACGTAGGGGGCGATCACTGGGACGAGCGCCTTGACGCCGTTGCGGGCCAGCAGTTCGGCGACGAAGCCGATGCGCTGCACGTTCGTGTGCCGGTCCTCGCGGCTGAAGCCGAGGCCCGCCGAGATGAACTCGCGGATCTCGTCGCCGTCGAGTACCTCGACGAGGTGGCCCTCCTCGCGCAGCCGGGCGGCCAGCTCGTACGCGATGGTGGTCTTGCCGGCGCTCGGCAGACCCGTGAGCCAGACGGTGGCTCCGGTCGTCACGTTGTTCTCCTGGTTCGTCGAAAGCCCGGTGGTCGTCATCCGTGCAGTCCGCACTCGGTCTTGGCGCGCCCGGCCCAGCGGCCGGCACGCGCGTCCTCGCCCTCCAGCACCCGGCGGGTGCAGGGGGCGCAGCCGACGGAGGTGTAGCCGTCCATCAGCAAGGGGTTGGTCAGTACGCCGTGTTCGGCGACGTAGGCGTCCACGTCGTCCTGGGTCCAGCGGGCGATCGGGGAGATCTTGACCTTCTGCCGCTTCTCGTCCCAGCCGACGACCGGGGTGTTCGCCCGGGTCTCCGACTCGTCGCGGCGCAGTCCGGTCGCCCAGGCGGCGTAGTTCTTCAGGCCCCGCTCCAGCGGCTGGACCTTGCGGAGCCTGCAGCACAGGTCGGGATCGCGGTCGTGCAGCTTGGGGCCGTACTCCGCGTCCTGCTCGGCGACGGTCTGGCGCGGGGTGAGGGTGATGACGTTGACGTCCATCACGGCCTCGACCGCGTCCCGGGTGCCGATGGTCTCCGGGAAGTGGTAGCCGGTGTCGAGGAAGACGACGTCCACGCCCTTCTGGACACGTGACGCAAGGTGGGCCACCACGGCGTCCTCCATGGAGGAGGTCACGCAGAAGCCCTTGCCGAAGGTGTCCACCGCCCACTGGAGGATCTCCAGCGCGGAGGCGTCCTCCAGATCGCGGCCGGCCTGCTCGGCCAGCGCCTTCAATTCGTCGGTCGTACGGTCTTCCTGAGCCGTGGTCATATCTGTTCCCCTCCAGCTTCGGAGTGCTTCAGTCCCCGGGCGAGCAGCCCGAGGAACTTCAGCTGGAATGCGCGGTTGCAGGCCGCGCATTCCCAGGCGCCGTGGCCCTGCTCGTTCGGACGCAGGTCCTCGTCACCGCAGTAGGGGCAGTAGAAGGGGGCGGCCCGCTCGCTCATGAGAGGGCCTCCTCGCCGGCGCGGGCGGCCCAGGCGGCGAACCGCTCGCCGTCCTCGCGCTCCGCCTGGAAACGCCTGAGCACCCGCTCGACGTAGTCCGGCAGCTCTTCCGAGGTCACCTTGAGACCACGGACCTTGCGGCCGAACCCGGCCTCCAGGCCGAGGGCGCCGCCCAGGTGCACCTGGAAGCCCTCGACCTGCTCGCCCGCGTCGTTCAGGACCAGCTGGCCCTTGAGACCGATGTCCGCGACCTGGATACGGGCGCAGGCGTTCGGGCAGCCGTTGATGTTGATGGTGAGCGGTTCGTCGAACTCGGGCAGCCGGCGCTCCAGCTCGTCGATCAGGGTGGAGCCGCGCTGCTTGGTCTCGACGATCGCGAGCTTGCAGTACTCGATGCCGGTGCAGGCCATGGTGCCGCGCCGGAACGAGGACGGCCGGGCGGTCAGGTCCAGCGCCTCCAGGGCCTCGACCAGCGACTCGACCTGGTCCTCCGTGACATCGAGGACGATCATCTTCTGCTCGACGGTGGTTCGCACCCGGCCGGAGCCGTGCGCCTCGGCGAGGTCCGCGATCTTCGCCAGGGTGGCGCCGTCCACCCGGCCGACGCGCGGGGCGAACCCGACGTAGAAGTTGCCGTCCTGCTGCCGGTGCACACCGACGTGGTCCCGCCAGCGCGACACGGGCTCGGCCGGCGCGGGGCCGTCGACGAGCTTCCGCTGGAGGTACTCGTCCTCCAGGATCTGGCGGAACTTCTCCGCGCCCCAGTCGGCGACCAGGAACTTCAGCCGGGCGCGGGTGCGCAGCCGCCGGTAGCCGTAGTCCCGGAAGATGCCGATGACACCGGCCCAGACGTCCGGGACCTCGGCCAGCGGCACCCAGGCGCCGAGCCGGACGCCGATCTTCGGGTTGGTGGACAGGCCGCCGCCGACCCACAGGTCGAAGCCGGGGCCGTGCTCGGGGTGCTCGACACCGACGAACGCGATGTCGTTGATCTCGTGCACCACGTCGAGCAGCGGCGAGCCGGAGATCGCGGACTTGAACTTGCGCGGCAGGTTGGAGAACTCCTTGCTGCCGATGTACCGCTTGTTGATCTCGTCGATCGCCCAGCTGCCGTCGATGATCTCGTCCTCGGCGATGCCGGCCACCGGCGAGCCGATGACGACACGCGGGGTGTCGCCGCACGCCTCGGTGGTCGACAGGCCGACCGCCTCCAGGCGCTGCCAGATCTCCGGCACGTCCTCGATGCGGATCCAGTGCAGCTGGATGTTCTGCCGGTCGGTGACGTCCGCGCTGCCCCGGGCGAACTCCTGCGAGATCTCGCCGATCACCCGCAGCTGCTGCGTGGTCAGCCGGCCGCCGTCGATGCGCACCCGCAGCATGAAGTACTTGTCGTCCAGCTCCTCCGGCTCCAGGATGGCGGTCTTGCCGCCGTCGATGCCGGGCTTGCGCTGCGTGTACAGGCCCCACCAGCGCATCCGTCCGCGCAGGTCGTTGGGGTCGATCGAGTCGAAGCCGCGCTTGGAGTAGATCGTCTCAATGCGTGTCCGCACATTGAGACCGTCATCGTCCTTCTTGAACTGTTCGTTGCCGTTGAGCGGGGTGAAGTGACCCATAGCCCACTGACCCTCGCCGCGGTGACGGCTCACCTTGCGGCGGGGCGCGGAGGCGGCAGGGTTCTGCGGGGTGGCGGCCATGGCGATATACGTCCTTCGGACAGGTGGGAAGCGGCTCTGACCTGCGCCTGCGGGCGCATACGGGCACAGGTGCGCAACGTTGCGCGAGGAGAGGTCTGGACAGGGCGGCGCGGCGGTGCTGTGCTCTCAGCCTGCCGGACAGATGGCGCTGGACATGCGGCCGAGGTCGACGTGCCGCCGACTCACCAAGGCAATTCCAGTTCCAGACATGACGGAAGCGTGTCACGCGGATCTCCGGCCAGTCCACCATCGTCCGCGATTCGGACTAATCTATTCTGAATAGTGAGACAGAGTGTTGTGGGTCACGCCGGGTTTCACGCGGTGGTGTGCGCCCCGGGCCACGGTCCGGGCGCCGAGACGTCCGGTTCCTCCTCGACCTTCGTGTCGAAGAGCCGGAACCCCCGGCGCTGATAGTTCGCCATCGCGTGCTCGCCGTCCAGACTGCACGTGTGCAGCCACACACGCTTCGTCGGCGGCCGTCCGTCCCACCGCTCCGCCAGGTCCCAGGCGCGCGCGGCGCCGTACGAGAGCAGGTGACCGCCGATGCGGCGGCCCCGGAAAGCCGGGAGCAGACCGAAGTAGACGATCTCCACCACACCGTCGTCCTGCGGTTCGAGTTCCACGTAGCCCGCCGGGGTGCCCCGGTCGTATGCGACCCAGGTCTCCACGCCCGTCCGCGCCAGGTGCTGCTGCCAGCGGGCGTGGCTCCAGCCCAGCCGGTCGGTCCAGCGGATGTCACCGCCGACCGAGGCGTACAGGAAGCGGCTGAACTCGGGGGAGGGGACCTCGGCGCGGACGATCCCGACCGTGTCGCCGTCCGGGGCGGCGGCGGGCAGGAGGTCGGCCGGGGAGGTCTGCTCCAGGGACCAGGTGGTCACGACGATGCTGCTCATGGGGCCAGGCAATCATCCCGGCCCCGGACATGTCGACGGCCGTTATCCGAGTGACGCGTCGATCGAGCGCAGCGGCACGGAGAACAGCATGCGGTCCGTGACCGACCACACCTCTCCGGTGTCGGGCGCGTAGGAGAGCGAGCCGGTGCCCTCGGCCCAGCAGCGGTGCGAGGCGTCCGAGCCGCAGCTGGCTCCGTCCGCGCCCTTGGTGTCCTGCCGCCAGAGGCTGCCGTGCCCGTCCATGGCGCCGGGCAGGTGCCCGACGTACCACTCGGAGTCCGTCGCGCCCGGCGGCCGGTACGACAGGACGCCCCGGATCTCCGAGGCCCCGGTCCGGTACGCCTCGATCGCGTCCGCCCGGCCGTGGGCGTCGGTGGCGAGCAGTCCGTCACGCTTCGGGTTCTCGTCGAACGCGTACCGCCACAGCCGGGCGTGCTGGTCGCTGTCGGCGGGCGTCCACTCGCCGAGCACCAGGCTGTCCGGGGCCGTCCCCCGGTCCACGGAGAGCGCGCTCGGACAGGGCGCTCCGGTCCGCGAGCAGGCCCCGGCGGTGAAGCGGTACGAGCCCACGGCCGGCATCACGTACCGGAAGCCGTCGGCCGACCAGCCGCCGGACACCCGGCCGACCGCGTCGGTCAGCACCGAGGTGCGCTGGATGCGGTTCAGGTCGTAGACGTAGAGCGCGTCGGCACTGCCCTGGACGGTGGTGACCAGGAGCTTGTCCCCGTACCAGGCCATGCCGGAGATCTGCGAGGCCAGGCCCCGGTAGTCGCTGCCGTCGGCGCTGGGCACGGTCAGCAGGACCCAGGAGTAGGAGGGGTGGGCCGGGTCGTTCGCGTTGATCACCGCGACCCTGGCCAGGTCCCGGGAGGCGGCGGGGCCGGTGGAGGTGCTGTGCGTCCAGCCGGCCAGGACGACGCGGTTGGCGCCCCACAGCCCGTCGTCGTCCGCCTCCGAGGAGGTGGTCACCGAGGCCGGCCGCCAGTCGTCGGTGAGGGTGTCGGTGGGGTCCCAGCAGTACGCGTCGGTGGCGTCCGGGGTGACCGGCAGCGAGTCCCGGTCGTCGGAGTCGCAGTCGGCCGCCTCGCGCAGGGTGTGATCGGACTCGGCCAGCACGTCGGCCACCCCGACCGTGCCGCCCATCGCCGAGGCGAGCCGGTCCAGCGAGCGGTGCGGAACGAGGTGCTCCCGGAGCTGCAGCCGGGCGGTGTCGGCGGTGGAGGTCAGCGGCTTCAGCGCGCCCGGGTCCTCGGCGACCGTGGCCTGCGAGGCGCTGACGATCGTGGCCGCCGCGGTGAGCGCCAGCGCGGTGCCTGCCAGGGCAGCGCGCAGGGCCGCACCCCGTCTGCGCCGCCGGTGTCTGCCGCGATGCTTCATGTGTCCTCCCGAGGCGGGCCAACTGCGCCTGGTGGTCGAAGCGTTGACCGAGGAGCAGGTGGGGAGCCCGTACCGGGATGCTACGGCAGCCGGGGCCGCCGTACCTCGAAGACCCCGCAAATATGCGGAAGATACCTCCCCGACTGTCCAGGATGCGTTAAATACGGCTGTGTTAAATACGTCCGGGTGTCCGGGACGCCGTCACCGCCGGGGCGGTCGAGCACGGCAGCAGGTCGCGCGGGTCGTCGGGGAGCAGCACCTCGATCTCCGCGTCCTCCCGGAAGCGGTACGGCCGGTGTTCGAGAAACGCCCCGAGGTACCGCCGGATCCTGGACATCTCGGCGCGTACGGTCACGGTCCGCGAGGCGTCCCCGAAGACGTCCTCGGCCAGCCCGGCCGCGCTGCGCCCGCCCCGCCGCACCGCCAGCAGGTACAGCAACTCGGCGTGCCGGGGACTGAGTTCACGGGACCACGAGCCCGCACCGCCGCCGACCGTCACCGAGGGCCGGCGCGGCCGGGCCAGGTCGAGCACGAGTCGGCCCCCGCCCACCGGCGCCGGCTCGTCCACCGCCCGCAGCAACCAGCCCCCGGCCAGCGGCTCCACCGCGCACAGCCCGAGCGCGGGCAGCCACCGGCGGCCCGGCGACAGCGACTTGGGCAGCGCGAGCCGCCGTGGATAGGGCATGCCGGTGACCGCCGCGGTCCAGCCGTCGGCGTCCACCACCAGCGCCCGCCCGCCCAGCCGGGCCAGCACCGGCGCCGCGACCGCCCGCAGCCGCTCCAGCGCGTCCAGGTGCAGTTCCCGCAGCCGGGCCTCGGCGAGCTTCGCCACCGAGTTCACCCAGGCCAGGGTGGCCGGATGCATCGTCTCCAGCGGGCCGCTGACGTCCACCACCCCGAGCAGGCTGCCGTCCCGCGGATCCGTGATCGGGGCGCCGGAGCACGTCCAGGAGACGTGCGAGCGGACGAAGTGCTCGGCGGCGAACACCTGCACGGGCCTGCGCACGACCGCCGGGGTGCCGACCCCGTTGGTCCCGACGACGTCTTCGCGCCAGTCGGCACCGAGTTCGAAGCCCAGCCCGTCCGCCTTGCGGAGCACCGGCGAGGATCCCTCCCGCCACAGCACCCGGCCGTCGGCATCCGCCACCACCATGATGTGCTGGGCCACGTCCGCGACCGAAAGCAGTCCCTCGCGCAGCACCGGCAGCACGTCCCTGAGCGGTGACTCCTCGCGTCTGCGCCGGACTTCGTCGGCGGACAGCAGTCCCGAACGGAAGTCGTGGTCGGGGTCGACGCCGCTGCGCAGCATCCGCCCCCAGGACTGTTCGATCACCGGCCGGGGCGAGACGCGCCCACGCTGTCCGGCGAGTCTGGCCTCGCGCACCTCGTTCAGCACCCGCGCCGCCTGCGCCGCGTCCTTCGCGGCGAGTCGCGCCACGTCCATCGGCGGGTTCCCCACTGAGGTCCTCCCGGATACGCCTCGAAACAGGCATCGATGAGTCGCTGTCAAGCCGTCCGGGCGGCGGTTTCCGGTCCGACTGCGCGTCTTATACTGCCGTTTTCCGGTGCCGGAGGCACACAGTCCACACACAGACACCGATATGTTGCAACCCCTTGCAACCCTGGTGAACCGGCCGGGGGTGGCCGAAACTTGAGCCGACGCCGTGGCGTCAGTGGCCTGTACATGGGCCGAAGAGGCGGGGGTGGTGCCGTGTCGGCGCAGCACCACCCCCGCGCCCCGGCGGAGGGCCGTTCGCAGCAGGGGGTGGGTCACCGGGTGCGTTGGCGGCTGACGGTTGTGTGGGGCTGGTCGCGCAGTTCCCCGCGCCCCTTTAGGTAGGGATGCGTACCCGGGCTCGATCCACCACGGCGGTCAGGTCGAGTCCTGACGGCAGCGTGCCGAAAGTGGAGCCCCAGTCGTTGCTCAGGCGGGAGGCGCAGAAGGCGTCGGCGACCTCGGCCGGCGCGAAGCGGACCAGCAGTGAACCCTGGAGGACCGTCGCAAGCCGTTCCACCAGCCGTCTGGCCCGGGACTCCATGCCCTCCAGGTCGGCCAGTTCGGAGAAGAGGTCCTTGACCGCGCGGTCCAGGCGGTGGTCGGCGCCGTGGGCGCGGCCGATCTCCCGGAGGTAGGCGTCCAGGGCGCCCGGTTCGCGTTGCAGCGCGCGGAGCACGTCCAGGGCCTGGACGTTGCCGGCGCCCTCCCAGACGGAGTTGAGCGGGGACTCGCGGACCAGCCGGGGCAGGCCCGACTCCTCCACGTAGCCGTTGCCGCCCAGGCACTCGGCGGCCTCGACGACGAGCGGCGCGCAGCGCTTGGTCACCCAGTACTTGGCGGCCGGCAACGCGAGCCGCAGCAGGGCCCGTTCGGACTCGCTCCCGTCGTCGTAGGCGGCGGCCAGCCGCAGCGCGAGCGTGGTCGCGGCCTCCGACTCGATCGCGAGGTCGGCCAGGACGTTGCGCATCAGCGGCTGGTCGGCGAGTTTCGCGCCGAAGGTCTCGCGGTGCGTGGCGTGGTGCACGGCCTGTGCCACCGCCTGCCGCATCAGCCCCGCCGAGCCCAGCACGCAGTCCAGCCGGGTCGCGGCGACCATCTCGATGATGGTCCGCACCCCGCGCCCCTCCTCGCCCACCCGCCGCGCCCAGGTCCCGTCGAACTCGACCTCGGCGGACGCGTTCGACCGGTTGCCGAGCTTGTCCTTGAGCCGCTGGAGGAGGAAGACGTTGCGGGTGCCGTCCGCCAGGACGCGCGGCACGAGAAAGCAGGTGAGGCCGTCCGGCGCCTGGGCCAGCACCAGGAAGCCGTCCGACATGGGTGCCGAGCAGAACCACTTGTGTCCGGTCAGGGTGTACGTCCCGGCCGCGGCGAGCGGGGCGGCGACGGTGGTGTTCGCCCGGACGTCGCTGCCGCCCTGTTTCTCGGTCATGCCCATGCCGAACAGGGCACCGGCCTTCCGTGCGGCGGGCCGCAGCCCGCGGTCGTAGACCGTGGACGTCAGCAGGGGTTCCCACGCGGCGGACAGCTCCGGGTCGGTGCGCAGCGCGGGCACCGCCGCGTTGGTCATCGACAGCGGGCAGCAGTTGCCGGCCTCCACCTGGGTCCAGACCAGGAAGGCGGCGGCGCGCCGGACGTGCCCGGACGGCCGTACCCAGCCGGTGGTCAGGCCCGCGCCGACGCCCTTGCCGAGCAGCCGGTGCCAGGCGGGATGGAACTCCACCTCGTCGATCCGGTGGCCGTAGCGGTCGTGGGTGCGCAGCCGCGGCGGGTGCTCGTTCGCCTGGGCTCCCCACTCCTGCACCTGCGCCGAGCCGGCCGAGGCGCCGATCCCGGACAGCTCGGTGCGCACCTCGTCGAGCAGCCCAGGCTCGGTGTGCCGCTCGACGGCCTCGACCAGGGCCAGGTCGGCACCGAACAGGTCGTACCCGACCAGCGGGGGCGGCTGGTTGGTCACGGTGTGCGTGGTGTTGCCTGCCATGTCTGCGCACCTCACCGGGACGGCGGCTGTGGCATCCAGCCTGACACAACGGCCCCGGTCACCGCGCCGGCCCCGGCCGGAGCCCCGTGAGGTGAGGACGGCCCCGGACGGCGGATACCGTTAGGGCGTGCAGCCAGCAAGCAATACTCCCGAGCGGCCCTCCGGCCGGCTCCACCGGGCCAGAGCCCTCTACCGGAATGTCTCCAAGCGCAGGACGGCCTGGCTGCTGATCAAGGACACCGTCAATTCCTGCATGGAGTACCGCATCCTCGGCCTCGCCGCCGAGGCCGCCTTCTTCACCCTGCTGTCCGTCCCGCCGCTGCTGCTCAGCCTCATCGGACTGCTCGGCTACGTCGACGACTGGACCGGCGCCGACACCATCGCCAGCCTGGAGAACAACCTGCTGGAGGCCTCCCGCACGGTCCTGTCCGACAAGGGTGTCAAGGAGATCGCCGAGCCGATCCTGCACGACGTGATGCGCGGCGGCCGCCCCGACGTCATCTCCATCGGCTTCCTGTTCGCCCTGTGGTCCGGGTCCCGCGCGGTGAACGTCTTCATCGACACGATCACCGTGATGTACGGCCTCGACGGCGTCCGGGGCATCGTGAAGACCCGGATCGTCTCCTTCCTGCTCTTCATCGCCGCGCTGCTGATCGGCTCGGTCGCGCTCCCGCTGATGGTGGCCGGGCCGGACGCGGTGGTCGGGATCGTGCCCTGGTCGGAGACGCTCGTACAGGTCCTGTACTGGCCGGTCGTGATCGTCCTGTCCATCGTCTTCCTGACCACGCTGTACCACGTCTCCGTGCCGGTGCGCTCACCGTGGATCGAGGACGTGCCCGGCGCCCTGGTCGCCCTGGCCATGTGGGTCCTCGGCAGCTTCCTGCTCCGCATCTACCTGACCAACACCATCGAGGGCGCGACGATCTACGGCTCCCTCGCCGCGTCCGTAGCCGTGCTGCTGTGGATCGGCGTGTCGGCCTTCGCCGTGCTGGTCGGCGCCGCCGTGAACGCCGCGATCGACCGGGTCTGGCCGGCCGCCGCGACGGCCGCGGCGCGCGCCGCCAACGAGCGGCTGCGGGAGGCCCAGGTCGCCGAGTACGTGGCCCGCGCGGCCGCGGCGGCCCGCGAGGCGGGCCCGGACGACCCCGACGACCCGGACATGCCGTCGGAGTTCCCGGAGCGCTGGTCCCGGTTCCTGCCGCCGGAGGACGTCACGGCGCGGTTGCGTACGCATGTGAAGAGCAGCCATCCGCCGCCGCGGAAGCCGGAGAGCAGCTGAGGGGCGGTCCCGCCGTCCGGGTGCGGTTGTGGCCGGGTGCGGGTTCGTCGTTGCTGGTTGCGCAGTTCCCCCCTTGTGGGGCGCGTCTACGCTGGCGTGTGTGTACAGGGAGCGGGCGTCGCGGCTGGCTGGGGCGGTCCTGTGGGTGAATGACCCGGTCGGCGACGGTCGGGTGCTGCCCGACGGGTGTATGGATCTGCTCTGGAACGAGGGGCGGCTGCTGGTCGCCGGGCCCGATACGCATGCCTACGTGTCCGAGGGCGCCCAGGGTGTGTGGGTGGGCCTGCGTTTCTACCCCGGAACCGCGCCCGCCCTCCTCGGCGTGCCTGCGTACGCACTGCTCGATCAGCGGGTCGAGCTGAGTGAGCTGTGGCCGGCTGCCGACGTGCGGCGGCTGCGCGATCGGGTGGGTGGGACGGGCGACCCCGCCGTCGCGCTGGAGGAGATCGCCCTGGAACGAGCCCTGCCTTACGACCCCTCCCTGCGGCGGCTCGTCGAAGCCCTGGCCGCCGGGCGGCCCGTGGCGGCCGTCGCCGACGAACTCGGGCTAGGGGCACGCCAGTTGCATCGGCGCAGTCGGGCCGCCTTCGGCTACGGGCCCAAGACGCTGGCCCGGGTGCTGCGGATGCAGCGGGCGCTCGTGCTCGCCCGGGCCGGGGTTCCGCTCGCGGAGACGGCGGCCCGGGCGGGGTACGCGGATCAGCCTCATCTATCCCGGGACGTACGGGAGCTGGCGGGGCTGCCGTTGCGCGGGCTACTCGGCGGGTAGCGGGGCGAACAGGTCGACGCCGTTGCCGTCGGGGTCGTGCACCGTGGCGTACCGCTGGCCCCAGAACGCGTCCCAGGGCTTGAGCTCGCCGTGGTACCCGGCGCCGACCAGGTCGTCGTAGAGCGCGTCGACCCCGGCGGGTGAGCCGCAGTGGAAGGCGAGCGCCATCCGGCCGCCGTCGGCAGGCGGGCGCCAGGCCGGGTGGAAGGAGCGGATCGTCTCCTCCGGGTCCAGGGCCAGGGTGAGCCCGCCGGGCAACTCGGCCTCGACGTGCGGCTGTGCCTCGGCGCCGGGCGGGAACTCCAGGCCGAGGCGGCGGTAGAAGGCGAGGGACGCGGCCAGGTCGGAGGTGACGAGGCCGATCACGGCGAATCGTGGAGTCATGCCGTCACCGTAGGCGGCTGCCGCCGGCCGGTCTTGAAGGAATCGGACACGCGGCTCAGCGGAAGGTCACCGGGCCGTGCGGGGTGTCGACGGTGAAGGAGAGCGACACCGGACCCTCGGAGAGGGCCAGGTCCGTGCCGAGGGCCGCCAGCAGGGGGCGGAGCTCGGCGGGGTCGGGAGCGGTGGCGGACACCGCCAGCAGCGGGGTGACCGGCAGCCCGGAGGCGGTCGGATGGGGCGAGGCGCCCCAGCCGATGAGGAAGGGCACCAGACCGGAGGGGTGGGCGGTGTCGCCGTCGGTCAGCCGCCACTCCAGCAGGGTCCCCCCAGGGCGGCGGCGGCTCATCGGGCGCGGGGTGCCGGGGTCGTAGCCCCGGCCGCGGGCCGCCGCGACCGCCGCGTCCAGGTCGGGCGGCCTGATCGCCCAGGTGACCGGGCGGGCGGCGGTGAGGCCGTCGACGCCGAAGGGACGGGCGCCGGGCGGCAGCGCCTGATCGGGGTCCGGGCCGATGATCTCCAGGTAGCTCGCACCGCCCAGGGACACCAGATGGTTGCGGGTCCCGAGGTCCGGATGGGCTCCGCCCGGGGCGGGTGCCACCCCGGTCCGCCGGGTGAAGTCGGCGACGGTCGCGGCGAGATCGGGCGTCGCCAGCACCAGGTGGTCGAGGAGCGGGGGAATGGTGTCCATCCCGGCCGAGGCTACCCGCTCGTGGTGCGGTACCGGTGGCTCCGGACGCGAGGAAAAAACCGGTCCTCTGTGGAACGCCTGTGCGGCACGATGGGCGCATGATCCGTGCCGTGCGCGTCCTGCCGCCCCTGCTCCTCGCCGCCGCCCTGCTCACCGGCTGCGGCACCGAGAAGGCGGGCCCCGGAGCCTCCGGGGATTCCGGTGCCCCCGCCGACCCGGCCGAACTGGCCTCCAAGGCCGCGGCGTTGGGGATGGCCCCGGAGATGGTCTACGTCACCGACGCGCCGGGCTTCACCCTCGCCCAGCAGTCCGTCGGCGTACAGGGCGACGACGGCTTCTCCGCCTCGTACGCGGACACGGCCGGCGCCGTCATCCACCTCTACACCGACCACCTGCGCTACGCCGGTCAGCACAAGTACGAGGTGTCGGAGAAGGACTGCGTGGTGTGGCTGGAGGGGGAGGGCGGCGTCTCCGACGCGGTGCTGAACAAGGCGTTGCGCGCCGTCCACCGTCCCACCGCCGCCGAACTCGGCACCCTGCTGCCCACCCCCGACCCGGCCTTCACCGACGACCAGCCCGTGCAGCGCGGCGACCTGCCGAGCGACGGCGGGGCGCCCGACAACAGCGTACCGACGCCGGGCCTTTGAGCCGGCCCCGGCCGTGGGCGATCATGCGGGCATGGCCCCCCGACTGCTCGTCCACACCCGCACCACCGGCTACCGCCACGACTCCATCCCCGACGCCCTCGCCGCCGTACGGGAGTTCACCGGTGTCGACGTCGACGCCACCGAGGACCCGGCCGCCCTCGAAGAGCCCCTGGACGGGTACGCGGCCGTCGTCTTCCTCTCCACCAGCGGCGAGATCCTGACGCCGGCGGGGCGTGCGCGGCTGGCCGCCTACGTCGAGGCCGGCGGCGGCTTCGCAGGCGTGCACGCGGCGGCCTGCACCGAGTACGACTGGCCGTACTACGGCGAACTCCTCGGCGCCCGCTTCGACCGCCACCCGGAGTACCAGCCCGGCCGGGCGCTCGTCGAGGACCACGACCACCCCGCGACCCGGCACCTGCCCGCCGTCTGGGACTTCACCGACGAGTGGTACGACTTCCGCGACAACCCGCGCGACCGGGTCCGGGTCCTGCTGCGCGCCGACGAGACGTCGTACGACGGCGGCGGGATGGGGGACGACCATCCGCTGTCCTGGTGCCGCGAGCAGGGGGCCGGACGGGTGTTCTACACAGCCCTCGGTCACGCCCCGGAGGTTTACCGGGATTCCGGCTTCCTGGCCCACCTGTACGGGGGTGTCGCCTGGGCCGCGCGGTTGGTCCAGTGACGTTTCTCCGGTGAACCGGATCCGCCATTGGGGTGAGTAAAGGTCGCGCACGGAGATAGTCACGTGCGTATCTAGAGATGCTCTTGTCTTGGCAAAGGGCTGCAGAGACGCGGAGGCCGGTCGTGCCGCCGCGCCACCCACAGGAGGAGCCGGACCTTGACTTACGGGAAGAAGCTGCGCGAGCAGATCGCCGGGCCGGGGACCACCCCGCTGATCGGCGTGTACGACATGTACTCGGCGTCGATCGCGGCCAAACACTACGACGGGATGTTCGTATCGGGCTTCGGCTTCGCCGCCTCGTACTACGGCCTGCCGGACATCGGGTTCATCGCCTGGCCCGACATGGTGGCCTTCGTCCAGCGGCTGCGGGGCGCGTTCCCGCACCACCATCTCCTCGTCGACATCGACGACGGCTACGTCGACCCCGAGGTCGCCTGCCACGTCGTGGAGGGACTGGAGCGGATCGGCGCCTCCGGGGTGATCCTGGAGGACCAGAAGCGGCCGCGCCGCTGCGGGCACGCCGACGGCAAGCAGGTGCTGCCCCTGGAGGAGTACCTGGACAAGCTGGAGAAGGTCCTGGAGACCCGCCAGGACCTGGTCGTCGTGGCCCGCACGGACGCCACCGACGAGCACGACATCCTGCACCGCGCGGAGCGGCTCGCCGCCACCGACGCCGACGTGATCCTCGTCGACGGGGTGCGCAGCGAGGAGTGGATCCGCCGGATCCGCAAGGTCGTCGGCGACAAACCGCTGCTCTTCAACCAGATCGCCGGCGGCAAGTCGCCCCGCCTCTCGCTCACCGAACTGGACGAGCTCGGCGTCGACGTCGCGATCTACTCCACGCCCTGTCTGTTCGCGGCGCACGAGGCGATGGACTCGGCGCTGAACGAGCTGAAGTCCGCGGACGGCCGGCTGCCGTCGGTCGACGCGGCCAGTGGCGTGGGCGTCAAGGCGTCCACCACCCTGCTGGAGCGCAACATCGCCCGGGAACGGCTCGACGAGCCCGAGGGCGTGGGCGTGTGACGAACCCGGGGGCGCGGCTGCGGGCGGCCGTGGTGGTCGTCGCAGCCCTGCTGGGCGGGGCCGCGGCACCGGCCTGTGCGGGCGGGAGCCTGATCACCGTGCTCGACAACTCCAACGCGGACTCCATCCTGGAGGTGGACCGCACGGCCAACATCCAGGCCGGGAGAGGGACGGCCGGCAGCGACCACGACGGCAGCGCCGTGGACGCGATCCAGGCGCTGCTCGGGGAGCCGCGTCAGAACGACGACGACTGAGGTACCGGCGGGTGGGGAACTGCGGGCCTGTCGTGACCGGCCGCGCAGTTCCCCACCCAGCCTTCGGGGGGTACCCCCAGCGCCCCTTCGGGGGGCCTCAGTCCTCGTTCAGGTCCGGCTGACCGTTCTCGTCCAGCTCCACGTCCTCCTTCGGGTCGTGTTCGTCGGTCGGGGCGGCGGCCACCAGGGCGTGGTGCTGGGCCGGGGCGACCGTCAGGGTCGTGGCCCGGGCGGTGCCCAGGGCCGTGGTCACGGCGGCTGCGGCCAGAGCGCAGGCCGCGGCGGTACGCAGGGTGAGTTTCATGCCCTGGAAACGATCTTGATAAGGGTGCGGTCACCGTCGTACGGCCGAACGGGCCGCCGGCGCCGCCGTGCTCGCCCGCTCCACCAGCCTGGTCGACAGCTCGGTCCGGGTGCCCTCCGGACGGTCCCCGTGCATCAGCCGTACCAGCAGCCGCAGCGCGGTCGCCGCCATCTCCGACAGGGGCTGCCGGACCGTGGTCAGCGGCGGGGTTCCCCAGCGCGCCTCGGGCAGATCGTCGAAGCCGACCACGCTGACGTCCGCCGGCACCCGCAGGCCGCGTTCGGCCAGCGCCGTGTACACCCCGAGCGCCATCCGGTCCGAGCAGACGAACACGGCGGTCGGCGGCTCCGGCAGGTCCAGCAGCTCGTGCATCCGCTGCCGGGCCGTGTCCGCGTCGAAACCCGCGTGCCGGACGTAATCGCCGCGAGCGCGCAGTCCCGCCGAGGCGAGCGCCGAGCGGTAGCCGGACACCCGGGCGCCGCTGCACATCCGGCGCCGGTTGCCGGCGATCACCGCGATCCGCTCGTGGCCGAGCGCGAGCAGGTGCTCGGTCGCGGTGACCCCGCCCTGCCAGTTCGCCGCCCCGACGGAGACCACGCCCGCCGGGGGCTCCTGGACCGGGTCGATCAGTACGTACGGGATGCGGTGGTGGTCCAGCCAGGCGTACTGCGCCTCGGTCAGCTCGGCCAGGTTGAACAGCACCCCGGAGGAACCGCGCGCGGTGAGCCTGTCCAGCCACCCGCGCTCCGGGCGGCCGGCCCGCGTCCGGGCCGGCCCCGCCGACACGACGACCTCCAGACCCGCCTCGTACGCCGCCTCCTCCACCCCGTGCAGCACCGCGCCCGACCACGAGCTGTCCAGCGCCTGCACGACCAGGTCGATCAGGGTGGGGGCCTTCGTCGCGTCGAACCGCGGTCTGCGGACGTAGCCGAGCCGTTCCAGGGCCTCGGTGACCCGGCGGCGGGTCTCGGGGGCCACGTCGTCGCGGCCGTTCACCACCTTCGACGCGGTCGGCACGGAGACGCCCGCCTCGCGGGCCACCACCGCCAGCGTCGGACCGGCCGCCGCCACGCTCGTACCTCCGGCACGGACCATGGGGAACCCGCCTCTCCGGCCCGCCCTTGGGCCAACGAAAGTAACGAAAGTTGCGACCAACGCTGCTTCCGCGGTCTGCGTGCAAGCCGTCCAGTAAGCGCTTCCTACGATAGGTGCGCGTCAACACGGCGTGAAGACCTGGGAATTCACGTGATCGGTGGCGGCGGGACTTTCGAAACTTCGAACAGGGCGGCTGGGGCTATGCGGGCGTGCAAATGACCCGGAAATCGGTGAAGTCGGCGGTGAAGGAGGCGTCGACGAGGTCCACGGAGTGGATCGCGGCCATCGCTCCGGTGAAGCGGAGGCGGGTGCCGTGGTCGTCGGAGAGGCGGGTGAAGTCGAGGGGTGGGCCGACCGGGGAGCGGGTGCCTTCGAGGAGGTGCCAGAACTGGGCTTCGGTGCGGTCGACGGTGACGCCGAGGGTGAGGGGGTTGTCCGCGTCGACTTCCTGTACGGCTGCGCGGCGGGTTTCGTTCTCGTCCCGGGTGGTCAGGGCGAGCACGGTTCGGCCCGTGTTCCGCCACTGCTGGCCGCGTTGTGCTTCGCCTTCCGGCTCTGCCCAGGTGAGGTCCAGGGCGTAGTAGGCCGAGGTGTTGTACCAGAGGAGCAGGCCGGCGGACTGGGTGAAGGCGGACGGGGTTGCCCGGAGGGTTACCTGGGCCTCGGTGCGGTGTTCGGTGATGCGGCGGGCCAGGAGGTGGTGGGACCAGAGGGAGTCGGGGCCGTGGTGGCCGCGGAGGCGGAGCCAGCCGGGGCGGGTGGTGGGGTCTATCCAGGTAGGGCCTGCTGGGGAGCGGAGGGTGTAGTAGGGGGGTGCGTTGTCGGCTGCGGGCCGGTGGGGGCTGGTCGCGCCCACGCGGCGGTAGCCGCATATCGAATGCAGCCCCGCGCCCCTTTCGCGGCGCTTCAGCTCGGGTATCTCGATCGTCGGGGCCGGACGGGTGTCCCCGTGCCCGAGTCTCGGCCAGCCCTCCGCGTCCCACGTCACCGCCTGGATCGCCGTCTCGCGGCCGAGTGGGCACCGTAGGCCCTCTTGCGTCTTCAGGGGGCGAGCCGTCAGGTGGCTCAGGAACCACTCGCCCTCCGCCGTCTCCACCAACTCCGCGTGCCCCGCCTTCTGCAACGGCCAGGCAGGATCGTCCCGTGCCGTCAGCAGTGGCCGTTCGTCGAGTTCGTACGGGCCCGTGAGGGTTCGGCTGCGCGCCACCCGTACCCCGTGCTCGAAACCCGTCCCGCCCTCCGCGAGCACCAGCACATACCAGCCGTCCCGCTTCAGCAGCTTCGGTCCCTCGATCAACCGGTCGTGCTGGAGCAGGAGTTGGGTGGTGCCGACGGGGGCGAGCGTCTCCCGGTCCAGTTCCGTGGCGACGATGCCCGCGAAGCGCCGGCCGCCCGGGCGGTGGTCGTTCTGGAGGTTGAGGAGCCAGATGCGGCCGTCCTCGTGGTAGAGCGCGGGGTCGAAGCCGTGGCTCGGGACGCGGGCTGGGGAGCTCCAGGGACCGGACACGTCCGGGGCCGTACTGACGTACGTGTCCAGGTCGAAGTACGGGGTGCCCACCGAGCGGACGACGGAGTACGTCACCCAGAAGCGCTCCCCGTCCCAGCTCAGCGAAGGAGCCCAGATGCCGCCCGAGTCGGGGACGCCGGCCAGGGAGTCGCCGGGGACCGCGCCCTCGACATGGCCCGCGTACTCCCAGTGGGCCAGGTCGCGGGAGCGGTGGATCGGGATCGTCGGGAACCACTCGAAGGAGCTGTTGGCGAGGTAGTACCAGTCGCCGGCGCGGACCAGGGAGGGGTCGGGGGCGAAGCCGCGGAGCACAGGGTTGTGGAGCTGGGTCACTTGAGGGCTCCCAGGGTGACGCCCGTACGCCAGTAGCGGCGCATCGCGATCATCATGATCGCCATCGGGACGATGGAGAGAAGCGCGCCGGTGAGGACCAGGCTGGTCAGGTCGACACCCGATTCCAGGCGTTTGCCGGACCAGTTGTACAGGCCCAGGTTGAGGGTCCAGTTCTGTTCGCCGCGGAGCACCGTGAGGGGGAGGAAGAAGGCGTTCCAGGTGTTGACGAAGGCCAGGAGGAAGACCGTGGCGCCGCCGGTCGTCATCATGCGCAGGACGATCGAGAAGAAGATGCGCAGTTCGCCGGCGCCGTCCATGCGGGCCGCCTCGAGGAGTTCGTAGGGGACCGTGGCCTCGGTGTAGACCTTCGCCAGGTAGACGCTGAACGGGTTGATCAGGCAGGGGATCAGCATCGCCCAGGGGGTGTCCACCAGGCCGATCTTCGAGAAGAGGAGGTAGAGAGGCAGGGTCAGCAGGGCGATCGGGACCAGGAAGGAGCCGACGACGCAGGCGAACACCAGGCTGCGGCCCGGGAACTGGAAGCGGGCGAGGCCGTAGCCGGTCGCGAGGGCGATGAGCGTGCCGCCGAGGGAGCCGACTCCGGCGTAGAGGAAGGAGTTGGCGGTCCAGCGCAGGAAGATGCCGTTCTCGTAGGTGAAGAGCTGGTGCAGGTTGGTCCAGAGGTGCCAGCCGGAGAACCAGAGGCCGTTGCTCTGGTAGAGGGCGGTGCGGTCCTTCGTCGCGGCGACGATCAGCCACCAGACCGGGAAGAGGCTGTACGCGCTCGCCAGGGCCAGGCCGACGAGGAGGAAACGCTGGCCGCCCCGGGAACGGGCGGCGGGGTCGGGCCTGGCGATGCGGCGGACGGGGTGGGTTTTCGTCCGCTCCTCGGTGAGTGCCATCAGCCGGTCTCCTTCGCGGTCAGCCGGTAGAAGAGGAAGGAGGCGACGCCGAGGATCAGGGCCAGCAGGACCGAAAGGGCGGCTGCGTAGTGGTAGTTGCCCGCGTTGAACGCCTGGTTGTAGATCACCATGATCGGGGTGAAGCTGTCGCTCACCGTCTGCGGTGTGACGTTGCGGAACAGGGCGGGCTCGTTGAAGATCTGGAGCATCTGGATGATCGACAGCATGCCGGTGAGGACCAACGCCCCCCGTACGTAGGGGACTTTGATGCTCAGGGCGATACGGCGCTCGGAGGCGCCGTCCAGCCGTGCCGCCTCGAAGAGTTCACGCGGGACGCCCTGCAGCGCCGCGTAGATGATCACCATGTTGTAGCCGATGCCGTGCCAGGTGAGCAGGTTGCCGATGGACGGCCACACCATCGACGGCGCGAAGAAGTTCCAGTCGAGGCCGAACGCCTTGCCCAGGGGGGTGAGGGGGCCGACGTCCGGGCTGTAGAGGTTGATCCAGACGATGGCCGCGACCACGCCCGGGATCATGTACGGGACCAGGAGCAGGATGCGGAAACGGCCTGCCGCCCGGGACGTCAGCGCGTCCAGGAAGAGCGCGAGGAGCAGGCTGATCAGCAGCATCACGGGGATCTGGACGCAGGCGAACAGGAGCACGCGCAGGACCGAGTCGAGGAACGCCGGGTCCGTCAGGCCCTGCCGGTAGTTGGCCAGGCCCGAGAACTCGTCGGTGGTGCC
This sequence comes from Streptomyces sp. NPDC001980, assembly GCF_040296885.1. Classification (NCBI taxonomy): domain Bacteria; kingdom Bacillati; phylum Actinomycetota; class Actinomycetes; order Kitasatosporales; family Streptomycetaceae; genus Streptomyces; species Streptomyces sp. NPDC001980. The sequence goes on from NZ_JBEOYD010000016.1 coordinate 119,888, forward strand.
GCCGAGGCCGAGGCCGGAGGACTGGGAGCGGTACAGCGACTCGTAGACGGCGTACCCGATCGGGATCAGGTAGAGGAAGACGAAGCCGAGCTGGAAGGGCACCGTGAAGGCGGCGCCCTTCCAGCGCTGGGAGCGGACCATTCGTGCGCCGCCTCAGCCCTTGACGCTGATGCCGCGGGACTTCAGGTCGGCGACCGTCCACTGCTGCATGTGGGCGAGGAGGTCGGTGACCTTCTGCTGCTTGCTGACCACCTTCGCCCAGCCGCTCTGCAACTCCGTGAACATGGCGGTCCAGTCGGGGCCGAAGGTCCAGTCGGTGGTGACCGTGCTCAGGCTGTCGGTGACGACCTTCTTCGCCGGGTCGTAGTTCGAGCCGAGGAGCTTCTGCGAGATCGCCTCGTCGACATAGGCGCTGCTGTCGGCGAGTGCGGGCATCACGCCGTTGCCGGTGGTCGGGCTCGCCATCGTCTTCACCGCGCCGGAATCCGTGGACATCCACAACGCGGCCTCGGCGGCCTGCTGTTGGTGTGCGCACTGCTTGGTGACGAGGGTGACGCTGCCGGTGAGGTTGGTGCCGGCCGGGGTCTTCGCGGTCTCGCCGGTGAAGGCCGGCCAGGGGGCGAGGGCCCACTTGCCGAAGGACTTGGTGAAGTTCTGCACCATGCCGGCCATCTGCCAGGTGGAGATCTGCCGGGTCGCGGTGCCGCCGTTGTCGTAGTTGCGCTGTACGGCCGCGTAGTCGGCGAACGACAGGGTGGAGTCGAGGCCGTTGTCGATGATCTGCTGGATCACGTCGGCGGCCTTCAGGGTGCCCGCGTCCTGGAAGTCCACCTTCCAGGAGTTCCCGTCGATCGCGTACCAGTGGGCGCCGGCCTGCATGGCGAGCACTTCGAGCGTACTGGGGTCCTCACCGGCGAAGTTGGTGATCTTGACGCCGTGTTTCTTGAGCGTCTTGCCCGCCGCGATGAACTCGTCCCAGGTGGTGGGGGCTTTGAGGCCGTACTTCTGGAAGACGTCCGTGCGGTAGATGGTGAAGTTCGGCGCGGAGCTGGTGGGGACGCCGTACAGCTTGCCCTGCACCTGTGCGGCCGACCAGGAGCCGGAGTTGAACTTGTCCTTGGCCGACCCGACGTACTTCGTGATGTCGGCGAGGGCGCCCTGGGCGACCCAACTCGTCACGTACTCGGCGGTGTTCTGCACCAGACAGGGCGCGTTGCCCGCCTTCACCGCGTTGGTGAGCTGCTTCTGCATGGTCAGCTGGTCGGTGACCTTCGTGTACGTCAACTGGACGTCCTTGTGGGAGGCGTTGAACGCCTTCACCACGGCCTCCTGGCCGTTCGCCCAGCCCCAGAAGGGCAGCGTGACCGGGCCGGAGGCCGCGTCGGAGCCGCCGGAGCCGGAGTCCGATCCGCCGCAGGCGGAGAGCAGACATGTCAGCGCGAGGCCCGCGATCGCGGCGCGGACCAACCTGGTGGAGTTCATCTGACCGTGTTCCTTCGGAGGTTGGCGCTCTCGGGGAGGAGGGCGGCGGCTCGGCAGTGCCTTAGAAACCGGTTTCCACGGGACAGTAGGACGGCGCTGCCGCTCCCAGCAAGGGGTATGAGTCGGAATCTTTCGATGTGCGGTCGGTCGAACGGCCCGTGAGCAGCAACCGGTGCGCAAGGGCAACCGGTTGCCGCTGAAGGGTTTTCGAAAGTTCGTCGCGCCTCTTGACGACGCTCTCGTACGGGTTGAAGCTCCCCTCACCGCTCATAGCAACCGGTTGCCAACCGAGCCGACATCCGGTCACCTCCCTTCAGAGAGTGGGTAGTCCATGCAGACGCACGCCCGTGCCCCGGTCGGCCGGCGCAGCTTTCTCGCCCTGTCGGCGGCGGGTGCCGCGGCCGGTGCCGCGTCGCTCGGCGGCTGTGCGCTCCAGGTGTCCACCGGGGTCAGCAGCTCGGGCGAGACCGTCACCATGATGGTCAAGGCCGACGACCTCAGCCCCGACCTGGTCAAGCAGGCCAAGAAGGAAACCGGCATCACGATCAAGCGGGTGGACTACGACATCACCAAGCTGATCGCGATGCTCACCAGCGGCAACCCGCCGGACCTGGTGCGCGGTGTCGGCGCCGTGGACGCGGCGTACTTCGCGGCCCGGGACGTGATGCAGGAGCTGGACGACTACTTCGCGAAGAGCGGTGTCCTCCGGCTCGACGACCTGGACCCCGTCAACGACCTGTGGCGCTACGACGGCAAGGTCCAGGGCAGGGGCCCGCGTTACGGCATGGCGAAGGACTTCTCCCAGGACTCCATGTTCTGGTTCAACACCGCCGCGTTCGACAAGAAGAACGTCACCTACCCGTCGGAGACCGAGCCCGTCACCTTCGACGAGTGGCTGGACGACGCCCGGCGGCTCGCCCAGCGGTCCAGGGGCCAGACGACCGTCTTCGGCGGCAGCTACAACGGCCTGGTCAAGCTCACCCTCATGGCGACCATGACCGCGTCCGCCGGCGGCAGCCTCTTCAGCGACGACTTCTCCAGGGTCGACTTCACCACCCCCGAGGCCCGCAGGGCGCTGGCCTGGTACATCGACTACTGCGGGCTCAAGGTCGGGCCCAGCCCGGTCCTGCCCGACCCCAACGGCTGGGACGGGCCGACCTACCAGGCCGGACGGCTGGCCATGTCGAACTCCGGGTACTGGATGGGCGGCATGATCGGCACCGACAAGAAGCTGGCCCAGGTCTCCCGGCTGGCTCCCGCCCCTGTCTTCGCGGGCGGTCCGCGCATCAGCGCCTGCCAGGGCGGCACCGGCCTGTGGATGCCGCGGAAGGCGAAGAACAAGGACGCCGCCTGGCGGGTCTTCGAGTGGTTCTTCGGCGAGGCACCGGCCAAGGCGCGCGCCTCCAGTGGCTGGGGCATCCCCACCCTGAAGTCCCTGCGGCCGCTGATGCCGGCCAAGGAGGAGTACCAGAAACGGACCTTGCGGGCACAGGAGAACGAGCTCCGGCACTTCTCGGTGGTCTCCCTGTCGCCCTACATCTCGGGGGACGCCTTCGAGGCGCTCTTCAACCAGATCGCCACGCCCGCGATGAAGGGCGAGATGTCCGTCGACAGCCTCGCCGGACACCTGAACTCGACCATCAACCAGCAGCTCAAGCGCGGTAAGGAGCAAGTGGGATGACGGTCGACCAGGTCTCCTCCGTCGCCGGCCGGCCGAGTTCGGCCGCGGGTGCCGGCCGGGCCGGTTCCGCCGAGCGCACCGGCCCCTCGATGACGGCCCGCAGGCACCGTGCCTTCTACATGTTCACCTCCCCGTGGATCATCGGGTTCGCGCTGCTGACCATCACGCCGATGGCCTACGCGCTGTGGCTGAGCTTCACCACGTACGACGGCATCTCCCCGAACTGGCACTACGTCGGCCTCGGCAACTACCGCGAGCTGATGGGCGACTCGACCACCTGGGACGCCCTGGGCCGGGCGGGCCTGTTCGCGCTGCTCTCGGTGCCGCTGTCGATCGCCGCCGGGCTCGCGCTCGCCGTCCTCGTCAACCGGCCGATCAAGGGACGCGGGCTCTTCCGCACCCTGCTCTACCTGCCGGCCGTGGTGCCCCCGGTCGGCGCGGGCATCGCCTTCAAGAACCTCTTCGACCAGAACTCCGGTGCCGCCAACGGCGTCCTGACCTTCTTCGGCTTCGACGCGATCGGCTGGCTGGCCGACCCCTACGCCCGCTACGTCCTGGTCATGACGGTCCTCTGGGCCGCCGGCAACATCATGATCATCTCGCTGGCGGGGCTCCAGGACGTCCCCCGTGAACTCCACGAGGCGGCCCGCATCGACGGGGCGAGCGCCTGGCGGACCTTCCGCAGCATCACCGTGCCGCTGCTGTCGCCGGTGCTGCTCTTCCAGACCGTGACCGGGGTGATCGCCTCGGTGCAGACCATCATGCCGATGCTGCTGGCCCCCATCGCCACCACGGGCGGCCTCACCACGATCCCGCAGTCCAACTACACGTACATGATCCACGTGTTCTCCGAGTACTTCGCGCTCGGCCGCTACGGATACGCCTCCGCACTGCTGTGGGTGCTCTTCGTCCTGATCCTCATCGCGACCGGACTCATCTTCAGGTTCACCTCCGGCGTGGTGTTCTACAACGTCGACCCGGAGGCGAAGAAGTGACCGCCGCCAGCGTGAACCCCAAGTCCCCGGCCCGGATGCGGATACGCGTCAACCGCCTCGTCCTCTACACGGTCCTCGTCGTCGTCACCGGCCTGTTCCTCGGCCCGTTCGGCTGGCTGGTCCTCACCGGCCTCAAGGCCCCCGCCGAACTGGCCGCCGCCCCCGTGCACTGGCTGCCCACCCACTTCCAGTGGCACAACTTCGCCGACGCCTACCGACTCATCGACTTCCTCGGCTACGCCCGCAACTCCCTGATCATCGCCACCATCTACGCGACCCTCGTCACCCTCAGCTCCGCCTGGGTCGGCTTCGGCTTCGCCCGGCTCACCGCACCCGGGAAGAAGACCCTGTTCGGCATCCTCATCGGCTCGATGATGCTGCCCCAGATGATCACCCTGCTGCCGACCTACCTGATCTTCGCCAAGCTCGGCATGGTCGACACCTACTGGCCCTGGGTGCTGTGGGGCCTCTCCTCCGCCCCCTACCTGGTCTTCCTCTTCCGGCAGTTCTTCGCAGGACTGCCCCGCGAACTGGAGGAGGCGGCCATCGTCGACGGCTGCGGATACGCCGGGATGTTCTGGCGGATCTTCCTGCCGCAGTCCTGGCCGGTGCTCTCCGCGAGCTTCGTCATCGCCTTCACCTGGACCTGGGGCGACTACATTGCGCCGCAGCTCCTGCTGTCCACCGACCGCTCCACCCTCGCCGTCGCCGTGATGACCACCTACGTCTCCTCGGCCGGCACCCCCATCACCAACCTCCAGGCCGCCGCCTCCGTGATGTACGTCGTCCCCATCCTGCTGGTCTTCCTCGTCGCCCAGCGCGGCTTCGTCGCCGGCCTGTCGACGTCCGGCCTCAAGTAGCCCAACCCGCAGACCTGTTGCAAGGAGTCATCCATGACCGCGCCCTTCTCCCGCCGCACCGCCCTGCAGGCCGCGGGAGCCACCGCGCTCGCCGCCGGGCTCTCGGGCGGACTGACCGCCACCGCGGCCCACGCCGCCGACGACGCCAGGTCCCACCCGAAGCTGGTCACCTACCCCCGCCCGTCCGCCGTCCCGACCAACACCAGCTTCCAGGTCCGGGTGCGTACCGCCCCCGACGGTGACTGGCAGACCCTGGACGTCTACCGGCCCCAGTTCGAGGAGATCAACCCGGCCACCGGCTCCGGCAAGGTCTACAACTCCTCCCTGGTCTACTTCGACTTCCGGGGCTCCGTCGAAGTCGAGGTGACCTACCTCAAGGGCGGCACCACCAAGGCCCGGGTGAGACCCGACTCGTACGGCATCACGCCCGAACTCCTCGGCGACACCCTGCGGTTCACCCTCGACGAGCCGAAGGACCTCGTCGTCCAGATCAACGACGAGATCTTCGACTGCCTGCACGTCATCACCAACCGCGTCGAGCACCGCCCGCCGGCCGCCGACGACCCCGACGTCATCTACTTCGGCCCCGGCGTGCAGACCGTCACAGGCGGTGTCCTCACGGTCCCCAGCGGCAAGACCGTCTACCTCGCCGGCGGCGCCGTCCTCAAGGCCACCGTCTACTTCAAGGACGTCGAGAAGGCCGCCCTCAAGGGGCACGGCATGATCTGGGCCAGTCCGGGCGGGGGCGTGCTCTGCGAGGGCAGCAGGAACATCCGGGTCGAGGACGTCATCATCATGAACCCGGGCGGCTACATCACCACGCTCGGCGAGGCCCAGAACGTCCACATCAGGAAGGTGCGCGGCTTCAGCTCCCGCGGCAACGGCGACGGCATCGACATCTTCTCCTCCAGTGACGTCGTCCTCGACGGCTGCTTCCTGCGCAACTCCGACGACTGTGTCGCCATCTACGCCCACCGCTGGGACTACTACGGCGACACCAGGAACATCACCGTGCAGAACTGCTCCCTGTGGGCCGACGTCGCCCACCCGGTCAACATCGGCACCCACGGCAACACCGACGCCCCGGAGACGATCGAGAACCTGGTCATCCGCAACATCGACATCCTCGACCACCGCGAACCCCAGATGAACTACCAGGGCTGCATCGCCCTCAACCCCGGCGACTCCAACCTCATCAGGAACGTCCGCATCGAGGACGTACGGATCGAGGACTTCCGGTGGGGCCAGGTCATCTACATGAAGGTCATGTACAACACGAAGTACAACACCTCGGTCGGCCGCGGCATCGACGGCGTCTACGTCAAGAACCTCAGCTACACGGGCACGCACGCCAACCCGTCCCTGTTCCTCGGCTACGACGCCGACCACGCCATCACCAACGTCACCTTCGAGAACCTGGTGATCAACGGGGTCGTCATCGCCGACTCCATGAAGAAGCCGAGCTGGTACTACACCACCGACGAGATCCAGTGGTTCTCCAACGAGCACGTCACCAACCTGAAGTTCCTCACCACCGCCGAGGCCGAGGCGGCCGCCGCGTCATGACGACCGCACCGAGCCGCCGGGGCTTCCTCGGCGGCACCGCGGCCCTGCTGCTGGCGACGGGCGCGAGCGGACTGCTCGTGCCCGGCCGGGCGGCGGCCCAGGACCAGGACCGGGACGCGGTGGCCTTCGCCCACCCCGGCCTGCTGCACTCCGCCGACGACCTCGCCCGGATGAAGGCCGCGGTCGCCGCCAGGCAATCACCGGTCTACGACGGCTACCTTGCGCTCGCGGCCCACGCCCGCTCCGCCGCCTCGTACGCCGTACAGAACACGGGGCAGATCACTTCCTGGGGCCGCGGTCCGGCCAACTACCAGAACCAGGCGGTCGCCGACTCGGCCGCCGCCTACCAGAACGCCCTGATCTGGTCCGTCACCGGCGACACCGCGCACGCCGACAAGGCCCGCGACATCCTCAACGCCTGGTCCGCCTCCCTCACCGCCATCACCGGAGCCGACGGCCCGCTGGGCGCCGGGCTCCAGGCCTTCAAGTTCGTCAACGCGGCCGAACTCCTGCGCCACACCGGCTACGACGGCTGGAGCGCCGCCGACATCGCGCGCTGCGAGGAGTCCTTCCTGCGCGTCTGGTATCCGGCCCTCTCCTGCTACACGCTCTACGCCAACGGCAACTGGGACCTGACGTCCCTTCAGTCCCTGCTGGCCATCGGCGTGTTCTGCGAGGAGCCCGCCCTCTTCCACGACGCCCTGCGCTTCGCCGCGGCCGGCGCGGGCAACGGCAGCGTCCTGCACCGCATCGTCACCGACGCGGGCCAGGGCCAGGAGAGCGGCCGGGACCAGGGCCACGAACAGCTCGCGGTCGGCCTGCTCGCCGACGCCGCGCAGGTCGCCTGGAACCAGGGCATCGACCTGTGGGGCTTCGACGGCAACCGCATCCTCGCCAACGTCGAGTACGCCGCCCGCTACAACCTCGGCGGCGACGTCCCCTTCGTCCCCGACCTCGACCGCACCGGCAAGTACATCAAACTGGCCGTCTCCGCCACCTCGCGCGGCACCCTGCCGCCGATCTACGAGATGGCGTACGCCCACTACGCGGGTGTGCGCGGCCTCGACACCCCGTACACCAAGAACGCCGTCTTCCGCGGCACCGGCGGCACCCGGGTCGTCGAGGGCAGCAACGACGACCTGCCGAGCTGGGGCACCTTCGCCTACGCCGGCGCGACGGCGGCCGCGCCGAGCGTGCCGACCCCGCCGGCCGGCGTCACGGCGGTGGGGGAGGACCGGTCCGTCACCGTGACCTGGCTGCCGTCGACCTGCGCCGACTCCTACACGGTGCTGCGGGCGAGCGCCGCGGACGGCCGTGACGAGGAGATCGCGTCCGGGGTCGCACAGCCGACGTACACCGACCGGCGCGTGCAAGCCGGACGGACCTACTACTACACGGTTTCCGCCGCCAACTCTCTTGGTAGGAGCGCGAGTTCGGCATGGGCGGCGGCCTCCGCCGGACTCCCCGGGCCCTGGGCGACCCAGGACGTCGGGGACGTGAGGATCCCCGGCTCCGCGGTCTTCGACGGCGAGCGCTTCGTCCTGGAGGCGAGCGGCACCGACGACACCTACCGCCTCGTCCACCTGCCCCTGCGCGGCGACGGCACGGTCACCGCGCGGATCGTATGGCCGCTCAGCTCGCAGTACTCCAAGATCGGCGTCACCGTCCGCGCCTCCCTCGACGCGGACGCGGCCCACGCCTCCATGCTGATCCAGGGGCTGCCGCTGCACACCTGGAGCGGGGTGTGGACGGTACGGCCGGCGGCCGGTGCGGAGGTGTCCGCGACCGGCAGCACTCCGGTGCCGCCCTCCCAGCAGCAGGCGATCACGGTGAACGCGGCCTTCCCGCTCTCCGGCCTCGGTGCGCTGCCCGAGTCGGCGACACCCCTGGAGGCGCCCTACGTCGAGGGCGCGGGTGACGGCTACCGGCTGCGGGCGCCCTACTGGGTGCGGGTGACCCGGAAGGGCGCGCGGTGCACGGGCGCCATCTCGCCGGACGGCGTCCACTGGACCGAAGTCGGCTCCAACGACGTCGAGTTGGGGCGGACCGGGTATGCGGGCCTCGCGCTCACCTCCTGCCTCGGTATCGACGAGGACTACGCCGAGACCGGTACCGGGGCCTTCGACAACGTCAGCGTGACCTCGCCGTCCGGTGCGGTGTGGTGCGTGCCGCGCCCTGCCCGCACCGCCACCGGCCTGCGGGCCGACACCGGCGCCGACGCGGTCGAGCTGGCCTGGAGCGACCCGGACCTGTCCGCCCGCTACACGGTGCTGCGCGCGACCCGCGCCCACGGGCCCTACCGGACCCTCGCCACCGGCGTCGGCCCGGTCGGCTTCGGCACCCGCGTCCGGTACGCCGACGCGACCGGGACACCGGGCGCGACGTACCACTACACGGTCGTGAAGACCAACACCGCCGGCCGCGGCCCGCGTCCGGCGCCGGTGCAGGCGGCCATGCCGACCCCGGCGCAGCCCCAACTCATCTCCGCCCCCGCCGCGTTCGCCAACCAAGGGGTCGGTTTCCGGCATCTGCTGCAGGCCTCGCACGAGCCCGTGCTGTTCACGGCGGACGGACTGCCCGACGGGCTGCGGATCGACCGGCGCACCGGTCTGGTCTCCGGAACCCCCACCGGGCCGGGCGAGTTCACGGTCACGACCACCGCGGCCAACGCCTCCGGGACCGCGACCGGCACCCTCGCGCTCACGGTCGGCACCGCGCCGCCCGGCCCGTGGACGTACGGGGACCTCGGCGACACCGTGCTCGACGACCGCGCCTTCGGGACGCTGGGCGTGGTCGCGATCACCACGCCGGGCAGCACGTCGTACCACGACGGCACCTTCACCGTGCGGGGCGCGGGCGTCGACCTGAACGCCAACGGCCAGGGAATGACGGGGCAGTTCGTGCGGCAGACCGTCAGCGGCGACTGCGAGATCGTCGCCCGGCTCGTCTCCCGCACCGGCGTGGGCGCCGACCGGGTGGGGCTGCTGATGGCGAAGTCGCTGTCGCCGTTCGACCAGGCCGCCGGAGTCGTCGTCACCGGCGGCACCACCGCACAGCTCATGCTCCGCAGGACCGTGGCCGGTGCCTCCGCCTTCACCGGGGGAGCCGCCGTCACCCTCCCTGCCCTGCTGCGGCTGAAGCGCACCGGGACCGCCTTCGCCGCAGCCCTGTCCACCGATGACGGCGTCACCTGGACCCCCGTGGCCGGCGGGGAGATCCCCGCCTTCGATGACGCCCCCTACCACGTGGGCCTCGTGGTCTGCTCGCGCAACCAACTGGCCCGCTGCACCACCGAGTTCGACGAGGTGAGCATCACGCCCACCTGAGCCAGACGGATTGGAGACGCACAGCGATGAGCCGCACTTCCCCCCACGAGCACCTCCGCGGAACAGAGTTGAGCCGCCGCGGTCTGCTGAAGACCGCCGGCGGCCTCACCGCCGCCCTCGCCCTCGGCGGCGCCACCGTGGCCACGACCGCGCACGCGGCCCCGGCCACGTTCACCCACCCCGGCATGCTCCACAACGCCGGTGACATCAACCGTGCCAAGGTCAGGGTCGCGGCGGGAACCGACCCCTGGCTGTCCGGCTGGAACAAGCTGACCGCCAACTCCCACTCCCAGTCGACCTGGACGAACCGGGCGACCGCCACGATCATCCGCGGCGGCGACGGGCAGAACTACAGCCTGCTCTACAACGACATCGCCGCCGCCTACCAGAACGCCCTGCGCTGGAAGGTCGGCGGCACCGAGGCGAACGCGGTCTGCGCCGCGAACATCCTCAATGCCTGGTCCAGGACACTGACGACGGTGACCGGAAACGCCGACCGGTTCCTCGCGTCCGGCCTCTACGGCTGGCAGTTCGCCAACGCCTGCGAGCTGATGCGCGACTACTCCGGCTTCGACCTCGCCGCGGCCCAGTCGATGCTGGCCAACGTCTTCTACCCGCTCAACAACAGCTTCCTGACCAACCACAACGACGCCTGCATCACCAACTACTGGGCCAACTGGGACCTGTGCAACATGGCCTCGGTCCTGGCCATCGGGATCCTCAACGAGGACAAGGCCAAGTACGACCAGGCCGTCACCTACTTCAAGTCCGGTGCCGGCAACGGCTCGATCGCGCACGCGGTGCCCTACCTGTACACCGACTCCGACGGCTACGCCCTCGGCCAGTGGCAGGAGTCCGGGCGCGACCAGGGCCACACCGTCATGGGCATGGGGCAGATGGGCGCGGTCTGCGAGATGGCCTGGAACCAGGGCGACGACCTCTACTCCTACGACGACAAGCGGTTCATGAAGGCCGCCCAGTACGTCGCCAAGTACAACATCGGCGACGACGTCCCCTACACCACCTACACCTGGGGCACCGGCCAGAGCTGCGCCCAGTCGTCCCAGACCGTCGTCTCCGCCGGCTCCCGGGGCCAGATCCGCCCGGTCTGGGCGATGCTCCACTTCCACTACAACCGGCGCCTGTACCTCGACGACAAGTACATCTCCGCCATGTACTACGACCTGGTCGCCCCCGAGGGCGGGGGAGGTGACTACGGCTCCGACAGCGGCGGCTACGACCAGCTCGGCTTCGGCACCCTGATGTACGCCAAGTAGCCGCGCGTATCCGCCCGACCGCCGTGTGTGCCGGAATACTGGAAGCGGATGTGGTGCTCTTTTCTTACCGGCGTGCCGGCACACGCGGCGGGAGGAGCTGGTGGGCGGATGACGGCAGACCGGACGGAGCTGAAGGACCCCGTGGCCGACACCCCGTACGGGGCGGTGCGCGGCAGGTGGGAGCGCGGGGTCGCCGTGTTCCGCGGTATCCCCTATGCCGCCCCGCCCTTCGGGGAACACCGGTTCCGTCCGCCCGTGCCGCCCGAGCCCTGGGACGGCGTCCGGGACGCGGGCGCGTTCGGGCCGACGGCGCCCAAACCGCCGTACTCGCAGGCGTTCGCGCAGTATCTGTCCGACCCGGTGATCCCCGGTGACGACTGCCTCAACCTCAACGTATGGACCCCGGAGCCGGGCCCCGGTGCCCGGCTCCCGGTCCTGGTCTGGCTGCACGGCGGCGCCCTGACCAGGGGATCCTCGGCCGTACCGGTGTACGACGGGCATGCGTTCGCCCGGGACGGGGTCGTCTTCGTCTCGGTGAACTACCGGCTGGGCGTGGAGGGCTACGGCCTGTTCCCCGACACCCCGCCCAACCCCGGGCTGCGCGACCAACTCGCCGCCCTGCGCTGGGTCCACGACACCATCGCGGCCTTCGGCGGCGACCCGGCCCGCATCACCCTGTGCGGCCAGTCCGCCGGCGCCATCAGCACCGGCGCCCTGCTCGCCGCACCCCAGACCCAGGGCCTGATCCGCCGGGCCGTCCTGCAGAGCGGCCCGCCCGAGGCCTCGGAACGCGACAAGGTACGGCGCATGGTCCGCCGGATGGCCAGCAGGCTCAGGATCCCCGCGACCGCCCAGGCCTTCGCCGAGGTCGACCGGGAGCTGCTGCTGCGCACCCAGGCCGAGGTGGGCCGGCTCAGCAGCCCCGTCCTCGGCGGCCCCGCCTTCGGGATCGTCGTCGACGGCGACCTCGTCCCGCGCGACCCGCTCCAGGCCCTCCTCGACGGCGAGGCGGCGCTCGGCGTCGACCTCCTGATGGGCTGGACCCGCGACGAGTACCGGCTCTGGCTGGTCCCCGGCGGCCTCGTCGACCACGTCGAGCGGCTCGGCCCGGTCGCCCTCGCCGGTGCCATGGCCCGCTGCCACGTGGGCCACGAGGTGCCGCGCGGCTACCGCACCCTGCGTCCCGAGGCGGGCCCCGCCGAGACCGTCGGCCAGATGGTCACCGACCACCTGCTCCGCCGCCCGCTGCACCGGCTGGCCGAGGCCCGCCCCGGCTCCGCCTACCTCTACGAGTTCGCCTGGCCCTCCAACCGCCCCGGCCTCGGCGCCTGCCACGCCCTGGAACTGGGCTTCGTCTTCGACACCGGGGAGGACCCCGACTCGGCCCGGCTGGCCGGCGAGGGCGCCCCGCAGGAGCTGGCCGACGCGATGCACGGCGCCTGGGTCCGCTTCGCCACCACCGGCGACCCCGGCTGGCAGCCCTGGGACGACACCCACCCGGTGCGCGTCCTCGGCGACGGCGAGCCCCACACGGTGTTCGGCCCCCGGGACGAGGAGTTCGCCCTCTGGCCCCCCGGCGTCCCTCCGCCGCACCCCGAACGAACGGCCGAACTGGCCCTGGCGGTACGCCGGCTGCGCCGCTCAGTGGCCGCCGTACGCCGCCACTGAGTCCCGTACCACCACATGCGTGCCGAGCAGCAGGTGCTCGTCGGCCGACTCCCCGCCGTGCCCGAGCGCGGTCCGCACGGCGAGCCGCCCCAGCTCCTCGTAGGGCACGTGCACGGTGGTCAGGGCCGGGTGCAGGTCGCGGGCGAACGGTATGTCGTCGTACCCGGCCAGCGACACGTCCCCCGGCACCGCCAGGCCCGCCTCGTGCAGCGCGGTCAGCGCCCCCGCCGCCACCATGTCGGTGGCGGCGACCACCGCACTGAACTCCAGCCCCCGCACGAGGGCCTGCCGCATCAGCCGGTGCCCGGAGTCCCGGGTGAAGTCGCCGTGCAGGAGAAGAACGGGGTCGGGGTCGAGCCCCCGGGCCCGATGCGCGGCCAGGTATCCCCGCTCCCGCCCCATCGCCGTCGTGTGGTCCGGCTTCCCGCCCAGGAACAGCACCCGCCGGTGGCCCTGCGCGAGGACGTGGGCGACCAGGGCGTAGGCGCCGCCCTCGTTGTCGTACTCGATGACCGTGACCGGCGCGCCGGGCCCGAGCGGCGGCCGCCCGCAGAGCACCAGCCGCGACCCGGCCGAGGCGAGCGAGTCGGCGACCCGGCGGGTCCGGTCCCGGTACTCGGGCGTGTCCGCAGCCCCGCCCACCAGGATCACGGCGGCGGCCCGCTGGGCCCGCATCATCTCGATGAACTCCAGCTCCCGCCGCACGTCACCGTCGGTGCTGCACACCAGTGACAGATGCCCGAGCCGCGCCGCCTCCCGTTCCACGCCGTACGCCATGTGCGCGAAGGACGGCCCGGTGATGTCCTCCAGCACGAAGGCGAGCGTGGGCGTACCGACCCCGGCGACCGCCTTGGCGCGAGCATCGGCGACGTAGTCCATCTCCCGGACGGCACGCAGCACGCGGCTGCGGGTGGCGGCACTCACGGGATAGTCGCCGCCGAGCACGCGAGAGACGGTGGAGGCCGACACCCCGGCGCGCGCGGCGACATCACGAATGGTGCTCCGCCCCGCCTCTTCGCTTTTCCTGGTCAACCCCACCCCCGCCAACCGGTTCCCGACGGGACAGTAGCGCCCCTTCAGGGGCGCGGGGAACTGCGCGACCAGCCCAGAACGACCCGCAGTCGCTTACCGTCGGCACCGCCCACGGCGAACACGCGCCCCTCAAACCACCCGCGCAATCCCGGCAATCGCCTCCGGCCCCACCCGACAGCACCCCCCGATCAACCGGGCCCCCGCATCCCGCCACCCCACCACCTGCCCGGTGTCGAACAACGACCGCCCGGTCCACGCCCGCGCCTCCGCGTCCCACACCTCCCCGCTGTTGGGATAGACGACCACCGGCTTCCCCGTCACCCGCGCCGCCACCTCCACCGCACGGTCCACGTCCTCCGGCGCACAGCAGTTCACCCCCACGGCGATCACCTCGTCCGCGTCGGCGGCCAGGGCGAACGCCTCCTCCAGCGGCTGCCCCGCCCGCGTCCGCCCACCCGCCACGCTGTACGACAGCCAGGCCGGCACCCCCAGCCCCCGCACCGCCCGCAGCAACGCCGCCGCCTCGTCCGCGTCCGGCACGGTCTCCAGCGCCAGCACATCCGGCCCCGCCCCGGCCAGCACCTCCAGCCGGGGCCGGTGGAACCGCTCCAGCTCCCCGACGCTCAGCCCGTACCGCCCCCGGTACTCGGAGCCGTCCGCGAGCATCGCCCCGTACGGCCCGACCGAGGCGGCCACCCACAACGGCCGTACGATCCCTTCCGCCCGTGCCCGCCGTACCGCGTCGCGCCCCAGCGCCACGCTCAGCGCGAGCAGCCGGGCGGCCTCCTCGTGGGAGATCCCGCGCTTGCCGAAGCCCTCGAACGTGGCCTGGTAGCTGGCGGTGATCGCGACATCCGCGCCCGCCCTGAAGTACGCGAGGTGCGCGTCGCTCACCGCGTCGGGGCGGTCGGCCAGCAGACGCGCCGACCACAGCTCGTCGCTCAGGTCGTGCCCGGCGGACGCCAGCTGGTTGGACATGCCGCCGTCGAGCACGACCGTCCCGGCGGCGAGGGCGTCGGCGAGGCTGGGGGAGTGGTCGCTGGTCATGCCTCCGACGCTAGTCGACCCGGCAGCGAAACGACCGACCGCGTCCACGGTGCGGGCAGCCCCCTACGAGCAGGCTGCCGTGCAGAGGCAGCAGGCGTCGATGAAGACCCGTACGGCTCTGCGGTGGTCTTCCGTGCGCCGGACGACGGCGAGCTCACTGGGAGGGAGACCGCTGACCGGCCGGCAGGTGACGTTCTCCCGCCGGTAGATCTCGGCGTTGCCCGCGGCGAGCAGGGCTGCCCCGAGCCCTGAAGCGACCGCTTCGAACGTCTCGTCGGCGGTTTCGGCCGTCGCGGCGATGCGCGCCGGTGTCCGGCGACGGTCGTTGCCGAGCCAGAAGTCGCGGAGCGCTCCGGCCGTCGCCGGAAGGGCGATGAAAGGCTCGTCGGAGAGATCCTCGAAGGAGACGACCGGGCGGCCGGCCAGACGGTGACCGGCCGGAAGAGCGACCCAGCGGTCCTCCCTGGTGATCACCTTGTGCGCGTAGTCGCCACCCGTCGGGACGGGCAGCCAGCCGATGGCGACATCGACATCGCCGCCGGCGAGTCCCACCGTCGGGTCGGCCCAGGTGATCTGGCGGAACCGGAGTCGCCAACCGGGGAGCAGCTTCTCCATCGTGGCGGTGACGGCCGGGATGAGTCCGCGACCGATGCTCGTGTGGAAACCGACCGTGAGCGTGGAGTTCTGGGCGGCCATGGCGTCGGCGATCGCACGCTGGGCTTCCTCCCACTGCTCGATCAGCCGCCGTGCCCGGGGCAGGAGGGCGCTGCCCGCGGCGGTCAGGGTGACGGTCCGCCGGTCACGCTCGAAGAGCTCGGTCCGCAAGGAGAGCTCCAGCCGGCGGATCTGTTTGCTCAGCGTCGGCTGTGAGACGAAGAGCCGGTCGCTCGCGGCCCGGGTGAAGCTGAGTTCCTCCGCGACCGCGACGAAGTAGCGCAGGTCCCGGATGTGGACATCCATAGCCGAAGGCTATAACAGCAGCTCTTGGACAGCGGGTGCGCGGAATTCGATGATGGGTGGCGTGGGTGCGAGCAGGGCGCCGAGGTCCTCGCCGCCCGGGGCACAGGGAGGTGGGCACCGGTGGAACTGGGCGTCAACGGGCTGAACGCCAAGGCCGTGTTGGGACCTGCGGAGACCGTCCGGCTGGCTCGGCTGGCGGAGGAGCTGGGGTACCGGTCGTGGTGGGCCGGTGAGCACGTGGTGCTGCCCAGCCCCCGGGTACCGGATTCGCCGATGGAGCCTACGGATCCGATTCTCGACCCGCTGGTGCACCTGGCCTACGTCGCGGCCGTCACCGAACGGCTGGAGCTCGGCACCGGGATCGTCATCCTGCCGCAGCGCAATCCGCTGGTGCTCGCCAAGCAGGTCGCGAGCCTCGACGTGCTGAGCGGTGGCCGGCTGTCTCTGGGGGTCGGAGCCGGCTACCTCGAACCGGAGATGACCGCTGTCGGAGTGCCGTACGCGGAGCGTGGCCGGCGCACCGACGAGTACCTGGACGCGATGCGGGCGCTGTGGACCCAGCCGGCGCCGTCCTACCAGGGCCGGTACGTGGCCTTCGACGGCATCGACGCACACCCGCGGCCCGTCGGGGAACACGGACCGCGGATCGTGATCGGCGGCCACAGCCCGGCCGCGTTCCGGCGGGCGGTCGCGCGCGGCCACGGGTGGTTCGGCAACGGCGACAGCCCGGAGGATCTCGCCGGGCATCTCGCCGGGCTGCGGAAGGCGGCCGCCGAGGTCGAACGCCCGGAGTGGCTGGGCCGACTCGAGATCAACTTCACGCAACTCTCCCCGGTGAACGCCGACTCCGCCCGGCGCTACGCCGACCTCGGCGTCGACCGGCTCGTGGTCTACCCGCTTCCGCTGGAGGATCCGGCGGACGTCGCCGCGTTCCTCGAACGTCACGCCGGCCTGTTGTGACGGCGCCTCGGCGGCGTCCTGCTCTACGCTCGCTGCCGTGAACGTCACCATCGTCCGTGCCTGCCTGCGCGACGGCCGCGGGGGCAGCCCCACCGCGGTCCTGGACGACACCCCGCTCACCGACGACGAGCGCCGCGAGGTGCCCGTCCGGGCCGGTACGTCCCATGCCGTGTTCCTCTCCGCCGACCCGGACGGCGGCGGGGCGACGCTGCGCTTCTTCACCGCCGAGGGCGAACTGCCCGGCTGCGGCCACGGCACGGTCGCGGCGCTGGCCGTCCTGGCCGCCCGCGCCGGCACCCGCGAGGTCACCCTCCGGACGCGGGGAGGCACCCTCGCGGGCCGGGCGATCCGGCACGACGGGAACGGCGGCCTGGAGGCCTGGTTCACACCGGGCCCGGTCGGCCTGCGCGCGCCCGAGGCCGGCGAACACGAGGACGTCCTCACCGCCCTGGGCGTCGCCGGGGACACGCCCGGCTGTGTCGTCGCCACCCTGGGGCGGCCGCGACTCCTCGTCCCGCTTCCCACTCGGTCCGCCGTCTCCGCGCTGACCCCGGACCTCGACCGCCTCCGCACCGCCTGCGACCGGCCGGCCCTGCTGGGCTGCTACCTCTACTCGGCCCCGGCACCGGACGGCCGGGTCGCGGCCCGTATGTTCGCCCCGTCGATCGGCGTCCCCGAGGACATCGCCAACGCCAACAGCACGGCCTGCCTGGCCGCCCACCTGGCCCGCGACGGCCTGCGGGGTGTCACCGCCGACATGGGCGACTCGCTCGGTACCCCGGCGACGGTCAGGGCCGTCGTGCGCCACGAGACGGACGGCCCGGGGATCCACGTGGGCGGCGCGGCGGAGATCGCCCGCGAACTAGCCTTGGGCCATGCCTGAGACGACACTCCAGGACACCGAGGCCCGCGAGGTGCTCGGCGCGGACGGAGCCGTTTTCGACCCCCTCGTCCACAACCCGAAGAACGGCGTCACCGGCGGCGTGTGGCGGGTGAGCGCCGGTCGCCGCTCGGCCGTTCTGAAGGTGCTCACCCGCAGCAAGGAGGCCACCGAACGCTGGGCCGCCTCGGACGAGCCCCGGCACTGGAACTACTGGCGGCGCGAGGCGCACGTCTACGAGTCCGGTCTCGCCCAGGTCTGGCAGCCCTACGGCATCCGCGCGCCCCGGCTGCTCGCTCTCGTCGAACGGCCCGACGGGGATGTCGCGTTGTGGCTGGAGGACGTGCCGGGGGAGCCGGCCACCGACTGGCCGCTCGCCCGGCACGTCGAGCACGCCCGCCGCCTCGGCGCCGCCCAGGGTGCCG
Organism: Streptomyces sp. NPDC001980; assembly: GCF_040296885.1. Classification (NCBI taxonomy): domain Bacteria; kingdom Bacillati; phylum Actinomycetota; class Actinomycetes; order Kitasatosporales; family Streptomycetaceae; genus Streptomyces; species Streptomyces sp. NPDC001980. The sequence continues at coordinate 138,047 of NZ_JBEOYD010000016.1, forward strand.
CGCGGCCCGACGACCACCCGTGGCTGACCCGCCGCTTCCTGCGCCGGTACATCGGCGGCAACACCCTCGGCCAGGAGCTCCTGGACGACGACGAGGCCTGGCGGCAGCCCCTGGTCCGCGACCACTTCCCGCGTGGCCTGCGCCGCGAGATGGTCCGGCTGCACCACGACCGCGAGTGGTTCCTCCAGGTGCTGGAGGCCCTGCCGCGGGCCTTCTGCCACCTCGACATGTGGCCCGCGAACCTCCGCTCCGACGGCCCCGCCACCGTCGCCCTCGACTGGTCGTTCGCCGGGGACGGCGCCCTGGGCGAGGATCTCGGCAACTACCTCCCCGACTCCGTCTTCGACCTTTTCGTCCCGGCCGCCCGGCTGCCCGGGTACGCGGCGGCGGCCTACGACGCCTACGTCCAGGGCCTGCGCGAGACCGGCCGGGACTTCGACGAGCGGCTGGTACGGCTCGCGGTGTGCGCCTCGGCGGTGAAGTACGACTGGCTGACCGCCCTGATGCTGGCCCGCGCCGGCGAGGCGCAGCTGGACTACGGCGGTGGCCGCCCGGTCTCCGCCGAACTCCGTTACCGGGAACGGGGTCTGACGCTCGCCTTCCTCGCGGACTGGGCGGCCGAGGCGCGCGCTCTGGCGCCGGAACTGGGCTTTCCGGAGCCGCCGAGCGGACGGCACCGGTAGCCGGTCAGGCCGCGTGCCGCCTGCTCCTGCGGCGGCTCCTGCGCTGCCTGCGCCGGGTCGCCGGGACCATCAGGCCGCCGAGGAGGCCTAGGGCGAGGGCGTAGGGCCACCAGCCGAACGGCTGCGTCGAGTCGGCGGCGGAGCGGGTGGTCACCGTCGGGGGAGCGGTGGGCGTGGTGTCGGTGGGGTCGGCCTTGGTCGAGGCCTGCGCCGACTCCGCGTTCAGGACCACGTCGTTGCCGTCGCCGCCCCGGTAGGTGAGCCGGTAGACGGTGTCGGCCAGCTTGACCGCGGCGCCCTCGGCGAGGCCGTCGAAGGCCCCGGTGGTCGGGGCCTTGCCGGTGTGGTCGACCACGGTGATGCGGCGGGCCGGGGCGGTGCCCGCGGCGGACATGTCGAGGGCACCGGCCAGGGCGACCCGGCCCGTCACCTTCAACGGCCCCTTCCGCAGCACCAGTTCGCCCCGCCGGTGCTGGGTGTAGTCCCCCTTCACCGTCAACCCGCTCGCGACCAGGCTGTCGTTGGTGACGGAGCCCAGCACGGTGCCCGTCCCGGAGAGCGCGGTCAGCACCCGCAGGCCCGCCGGGCCCGGGTCGAGCCGGGCCCCGGCCGAGGTGAGGCGGATCGCCTCGCTGTGCGCGAGGGTCGCCCCGGAGCGCAGGGCGAGGGTGCCCTGGCCGACGGTGGTCGTCCCCGTGTACGTCACCGCGCCGCCGGTGAGCGTGGTGGTGGCCGCCCCCGACTGCACGAGGGACCCGGAGCCGCCGACGTGTGCCAGGCGGATCGGCGTCGAGGTGTTGCGGACGATCAGGGTGCCGTCGTTGTCGATGCGCTGTCGTGCGGTGCCCGTCAGGAGCGAGCCGTCGCCGCCCTTCGTGCCCGAACCCAGCCGCAGCACCGCGCCGTTCTCGATCGTCGTCGAGCCGTCGTAGTCCTGGGCGGCCGCGAAGGTCACGTCGTTCCCGCGGGTGCCCGCGATCACGACGTCCCCGGCGCCGGGCGCGGCCAGCGTGTCGTGGTAGCGGCCGCCGCCGATCGGGGCGCCGAGGGTCACCGGGCCGTCGTAGTCGAAGGTGAGCCGGGAGCGGCGGCCGCTCGCCTCGTGCAGGTTGACGTAGACGGTGTCCTTCGTCCCCGGCATGAAGATGCGGTGGGTCGTCCCGTCGCCCCAGTGCACGTCCGCGCCCTCGATGTTGGTGCCGCGCTTGTTCGACTGGTGCGGGATCGGCTTCCAGTTGAGGGACGGGTCGCTCAGCGACGGGTTCGTGTCGCCGCCCCGGTCGCTGTAGCTGTACTGGCCGGTGAGGACCACTTTGCTGCCCGGCCGCGAGTGGACGTTGACGTCACTGCCGTACTCGCGCTGGAAGAAGTCCTGGCGCAGGGTGACCGTCTGGCCGAGCGGGGTGTCGATGATCCAGGAGCCCTGGTTGAGGATCGCGCGGGCGTCGGGGAGGGACACGGGGTACTCGGGGCGGCCGACGGCCATTCCCGTGCCGTTGTCGATGACGCCGGAGAAGGGCTGGGTGCCCGCCAGGTCCAGCGTGCCCCACATGTTCCGGGGCTGGGTCACCAGGCCCGAGCCGCTGATGGTGCCGATGTTGAAGGTGCGGGTCAGGGACAGCCGCAGGGTGCCGTCGACGCGGATGTTGAGCTGGTTCAGCTGGTAGCCGGGCGTCTGGTACGGGAAGTGGCCGATCAGACCGGTGCCGCCGCCCGTGCCGTACTGCAGGGTCGTACCGCGTTCGACGGTGATCGCCGGCGGGTCGGGGTGGGTGACCGTCGTGTACGGATGGTTGCCGCCCAGGGTGCGCACGACCTGCCGTTGCCGTGCCTTCGGCAGGGTGAAGTCGCTGTCCCTGGTGAGGATCAGCGTGCCGCCGCCGCGCACGGTGAGCGTGCCCTCGCCGTGCAGGACGCCGTCGTACGTGGTCGTCCCGGCGGGCACGGTGACGACGGTGTCGCCGGTGAGGGTCACGTCCCGGTCGGCGAGCACGTCGGCGGTGACGTCCCGGGCGCCGGCGGCGAGGACGGGAGGGGCGGAGGACAGCAGGGCGGCCAGGGCGCCGGCGGCCGCTGCGGTGGTGTGGAGAAGGGTGCGCACGTCATCGGAGACGGCGCGGACGGCGGCGGATAACAGAAAACCGGGCCCGGACCGCGTGCAGTCGGAAATCGCTTTCCCCCATGTCTCGTCAGACCCGTTGACCTCCTCGTAACACGCCCTTACCTTTTCGGCGATCACAACGTTCGTCATGGCAAATGCCGTTCGGAATGACGAACGATCGTCGGATCGAACCTTCCCCTTGAGGAGCGTGTGTGAGATGAGACGTGCGTACGCGATCCTGCTGTCCCTCTGCCTGGCGGTGATCGGCGCCCTGGCCGCCGCGGGACCGGCCGCGGCCGCCGCCCAGACCGTCACCAACGGCACCCAGTTCACCGACACCTCGGGGAACATCGTCCATGCCCACGGCGGCGGGGTCATCAAGGTCGGCGGCTACTACTACTGGTTCGGCGAGGACCGCAACTCCGACAACACCTTCAAGTCGGTGGACGCCTACCGCTCCACCGACCTGAAGACCTGGGAGTTCCGCAACCACGTCCTCACCCAGTCCTCCGCCTCCGAGCTCGGCACCGCCTACATCGAGCGCCCGAAGGTCATCTACAACGCATCCACCGGCAAGTTCGTGATGTGGATGCACAAGGAGAACGGCGTCGACTACAGCCAGGCCCGCGCCGCCGTCGCCGTCTCCGACACCGTCGACGGGACCTACACCTACCAGGGCAGCTTCCAGCCGCTCGGCCAGTACATGTCCCGCGACCTCACCACCTTCGTCGACACCGACGGCACCGCCTACATGGTCTCGGCGGCCAACGAGAACGCCGACCTGCACATCTACAAGCTCACCGCCGACTACACCGGCATCGACAACCTGGTCGCCAACCCCTGGGCCGGCGCCAGCCGCGAGGCCCCGGCCCTCTTCAAGCGCAACGGTGTCTACTTCATGCTGACCTCGGCCGCCACCGGCTGGAGCCCCAACCAGCAGAAGTACGCCACCGCCACCTCGCTCGCCGGCCCCTGGACCTCCTGGACCAACGTCGGCGACTCCACGGCGTACGGTTCCCAGACCGCGTACGTCCTCACGGTCAGCGGCACTTCCGGCACCTCGTACCTCTACATGGGCGACCGCTGGGGCAACTCCTTCGGCGGCACGGTCAACGACTCCCGGTACGTCTGGCTGCCGTTGACCTTCCCGACCGACACCTCGATGTCGATGTCCTGGTACCCGGAGGTGTCGGTCGACACGGCCGCCGGCACGGTCACCGGCACCAGCGCCACCTACAACACCCTGATCGCCCGGCACAGCGGCAAGTGCGCCGACGTGCCCAACCAGTCCCTTTGGGAGGCCGTCGCGATCAGCCAGTACACCTGCAATAGCGGCACCAACCAGAAGTGGTGGTTCAAGGACCTGGGCACCGGCTACTACGAACTGATGGGCCGCGGCAGCTCGCTCTGCCTCCAGGAGAACTCGGCCGACGTCACCCAGGAGGACTGCACCGGCGCCACCGCCCAGCAGTGGTCGGTCGTCACCTCGGGGTCGTACGTGAACATCAAGGCCCGTACGTCGGGTGAATGCCTGGACGTGAGCGGCGCGTCCACCGCCAACTCGGCCGCCATCATCACGTACACGTGCAACGGCGGCACGAACCAGCAGTGGACGCGCGGAACGTGATGCCGGATCAGTTCAGCAGGTCGATCGCGTCGATCGACGTGCCGGCGCTGAGGAAGGACGTCGTCCCCGAGCCGCTCGCCACGTAGATCTTCAGCGTGTTGTAGGCGCTGGTGTCCGTCAGCCAGGCGGACGCCGGCACGCTGTAGGTGAACGTGTAGTTGTTGCCCCGGTACGAGCCCACGGTCAGCGACCGCGTGCTCGGCTGGGTGGGCGGCGAGGGGACGGCCGAGGTCCAGGTGTCGTTGACGACGACCTGCGGCCGGCCGTTCGCGTAGGCCGTCGTCACGCCGATCCGCAGGGTGTGCGCGGCGGCGGCCTGGGCGGCCGTCAGCTTGAAGTAGACGACGATCCCGCTGTTGACGTCCTTCCACAGGTAGCAGGGGAAGGCCGAGGTCTCGGTGCCGCTGCCGATGACCACGTTCCCGGTCCAGGACGCGGCCCGCACGTCGGACGGGTGCATGTACGTCATCAGGTCGGCGTTCTTGAAGCCGCCCGGCGTGCCGTCCCAGTTGTTGATCCGCCAGATCGCGGAGGCATTGCTCGGGTCGTTGGAGGACGGTACGGCGATGGTGTTGAGGGTGGTGGTCGCACCGGCGGAGACGGTCACCGAGCCGGAGTAGACGGCCAGTTCGCCCTTGAACACGGTCAGGGTGTACGTCCCCGGCAGCACCCCGGTGACTGAGAAGTAGCCGTCCGACGCGCGCGCCGAACCCCAGTACTGTGCCGCCGAGTTGGCGAGGCCCACGGTGTACGCGTACGCCGTGTCCCGCCCCGTGATGCCGACGCCCGCGACCCGGCCGCGCCCGCCCGCCGCCACGTACCCGGAGATGCCGAGCGAGTCCGCCCACGAGGTGGTCAGGGTGCCCGGGTAGAGGGACGAGGAGGGCGCGCCGCCGTCCGTGAGGGCGATGACGTACGGGCCCTGGAGGCCGTACCGCTCCGACTCGGTCTGGTTCTCGCCGTAGTACAGGATCTCGTACAGCCCGCCGCCGTCGGCGCTCTGGTGGCGCAGCAGCGAGCGGTAGAACGGGCCGCCGGAGGCCTTCTCGTGGTTGCTGCGCACGATCCACAGGCCGACGCTGCCGGTCGTCCAGCCGATGGAGTCGTAGTCCATCACCCGCAGCTTCGAATAATGCTTGGCGCGGGTCTGGCCGTCGGACTTCTCGAAGACGTCCGCGGACTCGATGACGGTGGGCGCGTAGGTGTAGGAGTCCGGCTCGTCGTTGAGGAACAGACCGGCCTTCACGCGCACGATGTACCGGGTGGCGGTGACGGACGAGTCGGCCTTGTTGGTCCAGAGGTAGACGTTGTTCTCGCCGCTGCGGGCCGCGTAGTAGTGCTTCAGCGTGCCGTAGGCGACCGAGATCAGGATCGTGGTGCCGGACTGGGCGATGGTCACCGTGGAGGTGCCGAGGCCCGACTCCACGTGCGAGTTCTTGCCGCCGTAGCCCTGGTACTCGGTGCCCTTGTAGACCAGCGAGGTCAGGTCGCCGTTGGTCTTGCTGACCTTGAAGACCAGGCTGGCGCCGGTGTCCACGACGTAGTTGGAGCCGTCGTCCGACCAGCCGAAGCTCGCCGCCGAGGCGGTGCCGGCCAGCGGGCCGGTGAGGGCGGCGGTACCGGCGGCGGCCGCGCTGCCGAGGACGAAGGTGCGGCGTCCGAGCGGTCTCCCGGTGGATCCGGACATGGGGGTGCCTCCTTCGGTGGGGCGGGGGTGCGGGTGAGTGTGAGAGTGACAGTTGAATCGATTTCGCGAAAGGGCTTTCGCCGTCATGGGGTTGGCAGTTTGCGGAAATGGGTCCAAGGGCTGGAAAGCGCTTGCCAGCTTGGGGTACGGTCCGCGCCAGGTCATGTCGCCACGACGGAGGAGTCCCGAGTGAGACGTTTCAACGGTGTCCGTGCCGCCGCGCTCGCGGCGGCCGTCCTCGCCGCCTGCCTGACGGCCGCCCCCGCCGCCCAGGCCCACGGACGGCGGCCGCCCCTGGGCATCGAGAACTGCACCGCGACCGCCTGCCACTTCGACGTCCCGCCGGGCGACTACGACGTGACGGTCCGGCTCGGCGGCGCGGCCGCGTCCGGCACGAGCATCGGCGGGGAGACCCGCCGCTCGCTCCTCCCCGAGACGTCCGTGGCCGCGGGGCGGCACGTGACCCGCGGCTTCACCGTCAACGTCCGCACCCCGGAGGGCGAGCCGACGGGCCCGGACGGAACTCCCGGGCTGGACCTCACCATCGGCGGCCCGGCCCCCGCACTCGCCGGCATCCGCGTCACCCCGGCTTCCCGGCACACCCGGCAGATCTTCCTGGTCGGCGACTCCACCGTCTGCGACCAGCCCGCCGACCCCTACTCCGGCTGGGGCCAGCAGCTCCCGCAGTACCTGCGCAAGGGCGTCGCCGTCGCCAACTACGCGGACTCCGGCGAAAGTACGGTGACCTACCTCCAGAACCCGCAACTCTGGGGTACCGTCCAGCCGTTGATCCGCCCGGGTGACCTGGTCCTCATCCAGCTGGCGCACAACGACAAGACGACGGACGAGGCGACCTACCGGGCGAATCTGGAGACGCTGGTGGCGGGCGTACGGGAGAAGGGCGGGCGGCCGGTGCTGGTCACACCGATCGTGCGCCGCTGGTTCAATGCCGACGGCACGCTGAACAACGACATCGCGCTTCTGGTCAACGGGCTCGGCGTCAATCATCCTGAGGTGATCCGCTCGGTCGCCGCCGCCGAGGACGTTCCGCTGATCGACCTCACGGCGAAGACCAAGGCGCTGGTGGAGTCCCTCGGCGTGGAGGGCTCCAAGGCGCTGTACCTGTACAACGAGAAGAAGGACAACACGCACACCTCCGCGTACGGAGCCACCGTCTACGCGGGCCTGGTGCGCGACGAACTGCTCGCCCAGCACCTGGTGCCCCGGGGCACCGTGCGGGCGGAATGAGCCCCTGGGGCGTCCCGACCGGAACCGGGGCGCCCCAGGTTCGACTGGCACGAGACTCGGTACGAAATCCGGCGCGAGGTCTGGTGTGAGGTCCGGCGCGAGATTCGGTACGAGGTTCGGTACAAGGTTCGGTACGAGCGAGAAAGAGCACCGATGCAGCTGCCTCCCGAGGACCGCGGCCCCAGCCCGCGCACCGGCTACACCCGCGCCCACTGGGAGGCCGCGGCCGACGCGCTGCTCGCCGCCGTGGAGCCGTACGCCACCCCGGACCGCGCCCTGTACCACCTCCCCGGCGACCGCCAGAGCTGGTCGGGCCGGCTCTCCGACGGCCTGGAGGGCTACGCCCGCACCCTGCTCCTCGCCGCCTTCCGCCGCGACGAGACCGCGCTGCAGCGGTACGCGGACGGACTCGCGGCCGGTGTGTCGGGCGTCTGGCCGCGCATCGAGGACCGCAGCCAGCCGCTGGTCGAGGCGGCCTCGGTCGCCCTCGCCCTGCGCCTGACCCGCCCCCTGCTCTGGGACCGGCTCGACGACGCCGTACGACAGCGCGCCGCGGCCTGGCTCGCCGACGCGCTGACCGCCGAACCCTGGCCCTGCAACTGGGAGTTGTTCCCCGTGACCGTCGGCGGCTTCCTGGCCGAGGTCGGCCACGAGCCGGAGGCCGCGCACCGTGCGATCGACCGCGGCCTGGCCCGCATCGAGGACTGGTACGTCGGCGACGGCTGGTACACGGACGGCGACGGCCGCAAGTACGACTACTACAACGGCTGGGCGATGCACCTCTACCCGGTGCTGCACGCCTGGCTCGCCGACGACGAGAAGCTGCTCGACCTGTACGGCGGCCGCCTGGAACGCCATCTCGCCGACTACGCCCGCCTGTTCGGCGGCGACGGCGCCCCGATGCACCAGGGCCGCTCCCTGACGTACCGCTTCGCGACCACGGCCCCGCTGTGGCTGGGCGCCCTCACCGGCCGTACGCCCCTGTCCCCCGGGGAGACCCGGCGACTCGCCTCCGGAGCGCTGAAGTACTTCCTGGACCGGGGCGCGGTGGACGCCCACGGACTCCTGACCCTCGGCTGGCACGGGCCCAACGCGGCGGTGCTGCAAGGCTATTCGGGCCCGGCGTCCCCGTACTGGGCGAGCAAGGGCTTCCTCGGCCTGCTGCTCCCGCCGGACCACGCCGTGTGGACGGCCACGGAGGAACCGGGCCCGGCGGAGCGCACCGACGCGGTCACCCCGATCGCGCCCGCCAACTGGCTGCTCCAGTCCACGCGTTCGGACGGGGTCGTCCGCCTCCACAACCACGGCAGCGAGGACGTCCGCTACGACCCCTACTACACCCGGCTCGGCTACTCGACCGTGACGGAGCCCTCGGCGTCGTACGACAACAGCGTGATCGTCGGCGACGACCCGAGCCGCACGCGGATCGAGCCGCTGGGCGTGGGGGAGGGCTGGGCGGCCTCCCGGCACACGGCCGGTTCGGGCGCCCGGGTGACGAGTGCGGTGCTCGTGCACGGGGCCGTGGAGGTGCGGGCCTTCCTGGTGGCGGGGGCCGGGGCGGGGACGCCGGTGCGGGTGACCGGCTGGGCCGCGTCGGAGGGGCTGCGGGCCGAACTGCTGCCCGCCGTGGGCCTCGACGACGCGCTGACCGGGGTCACGGGGGAGGGCCCGACCCTGTTCGCCGCGCTGAGCCGGCTCACCGGGGCGGCGGATGCCGAGCCGCTGGCGGAGACGGTGACGGTCCGCGCCGAAGGGGCGAAGGAGTTGACCGTGCTGTGGAGCGGGGGACCCGGTCTGCGGGTCCGCTGGCAGGACGACGGAGTGGATGTGCAGCACCTCACGCAGGGCTGAGCCGCGTCGGGCATGATGCCGATCATGGGGCGGAGAGAAGAACTGGTCGAACTGCTGGGGCGGGCCGGGCTTGAGCTGGTGGCGGACCCGTGTGTCGAGGAGGTGGTGCCGCCGCCGGTGGCGTGGCGGCACGTGATCGCGTGGGAGGCGGAGCCGACCGTGGAGGTCGCGCTCGACCGGCCCGATGCGGTCGCGGAACTCAACGCGCAGTGGCACCGGTTGGCGTCCGGGGCGGGCCTGCTCGACGGTGACGGGGTGTTCCTCGTCGACTTCCACGGCAACGGGCCCAGGCGCTGGATACGGGTCCGGCTCACCGACGACTGGGACCTCGCCGGAGTCTTCGGTGAGCGGCCCGGACGGCCCGAGTTCTTGACGCTCTCCCTGGACGGCGACGCCCTGGTGGGAGCCACGACGGAGGAGTACACGGTCTGGCTGGTCGCCGTCGACCGGATCAGGGAGCGGCAGGAGGCGGCCGCGCAGGAGGCCGCCGCGGAGACCGACGAGGACCGGGCGGTTGCCTGGGAGGCGCTGTTCCGGGGGCCCAGGCCCACACAGGATGTGCTGGACTCCTGGGCGAGCGGTCTCTCGGTCAACCCGGCCACCCCGAAGGATCTGCGGCCGCTGCTGCTGAAGAAGTCCTCCTACGCCATGTACGGCGCCATGCCGGCGGATGTCGTGGACGCGCTGCTGGCCGACCCGGACTGGAAGGTCCGGATGAACGCGGCCGAGCACCAGCCGAACATCACGCCCGAGCAGTGGGCGCGCGTGATCGCGGCCGAGCGGGACGAACGGCAGAGGTGGCTCCTCGCCATGATGGCCGCCGACCGCTGCGCCGAGCTGCCCGAGGACACCTGCCGCGAGCTGGCCGCCGACCCCTCCGCACGCGTGCGCTGCGAGGCCGCACGCCTCAAGGGCTTGCCCGCCGAACTGGCGGTCGCCCTGGCCACCAGCGAGCCCGACGGCGGGGTACGGGCGGTGGCCTGCGTGACCGCCTGGCCGCATCTCGACGCCGCGGCACGGACAGCGCTCCTGACCGACCCGTACGACACGGTGCGCGAGCGGGCGCTGCCGCTGCACCACCGGGACCACCCGATGCCCCGGCCGGTGTACGAGTCCGGGGACGTCAAGCGCGAGGCGCTGGAGAGCTGCCGGCTGGAGCGCGAACTCGCCGAGCACCTGGCCCGCCACGGCGACGCGGACGAGCGCCGCTCCCTCGCGTCGAACCCGCGGCTGGACCCCGACCTGGTCGCCCTGCTCGCCGGCGACCAGGACCCGTGGGTCCGCTGGTCCGTGTCCGTCCGCGCCGACCTCACCGAGGAGCAACGCGCGGACATCCCCGTCGACTTCAACCCGGACGGCCGCTACTGGCCGCTCGACTGGGTCATGGCGCTCCACGACGACCCCGAGGCCATGAGCCGCCTGGCCGCCTCCGCGCACCCCCTCGTCCGCAGAAGTGTCGCCCGCGCCCGGCATCTGCCACCGGACGCGGTCGCCCGCCTCGCCGACGACGAGGACCGGGTCGTACAGCTCTTCCTCGCCGAGTCCTGCGACGATGCGCCCCCCGAGATGCTGCTGCGGGTGTGGCAGTGGTGGACCGGCAGCCTGACCACCCCCGACCGCCCGCGCAGCCATCCGAACTTCCCCCGCCAGGGCCTGCTGCGGTACGCGGACGGCCCGAGCCCGCGCATGCGCCGACTGGCCCTGGACGACCCCGAGTCCACACCCGAGCTGGTGGAACGGCTCAGCTGCGACCCCAGTGACGAGGTACGCCACCGCGCCGCGACCGACCCCCGGCTGTCCGCCGTCGCCGCCGCGCGGCTGCTGGCGGATCCTCATGAGCACATACGGCAGGCGGCCGCCCTCCATCCGAACCTGCCGGTACGGCTCCTGACGCAGCTGCTCCGACGCGGCGGCGTCGAGACCGCCGCCCGTAATCCGGCGCTGCCCGTCGAGGTCATGCGCCGGATGGTGGAGTCGCTCGGCACCGCGGACGGCACGGCGGCACGCGTCACGGCGTGAGACGGGCGATCCGCAGCGTCGTCGTGGTCGGCGACGCGCCGGTGAGGGACGTGCTGTAGCTCGGGGTGACGGACGCGTACGCCCAGGCGAGGGAGGAGTCCTTGAGGACCGCGATGTCACCGGTGAACCGCGCGCTCACCACCTTGTCGGCGCCGACGGGCGTGCCGTTCCAGTCGACCAGCCGCAGGTGCGTGCCCGTGAAGGTGCCGGTGCAGGTGCCGGCCGAGCACTTGGCGTTCTTCAGGGACTCCCAGGTGACCAGGAGCTTGTCCTTGCCGTACGGGGCGAGGTGGACGTCGACGTTCTCGACGGTCTTGGCGCTGGTGAGGTAGATCGCCTTGCCGGGACCGGAGTTGCGGTTCTTGAGGAAGGCGATGGCGACCTGGTGGGTGGCGGTCTTCGGGGTGACCGTCCAGCCACGGCCGCTGCTGTCGTCCGGGTTCTTCTTCGCGGAGGCCGCGCCCCGGGAGGCGAAGGCGGTCGCGTACCTGCCGGTGGCGGACTTCACCAGGTCGCCGGTGCGGCCGGGGAAGGTACCACCGCAGTACCCCGCCCAGCACTGCTCCCGCTGGACGACCGGGGCCACGTCCGGGGCGCCGATGCCGGTGGAGACGAACAGGCCCGAGCGCCAGTCGTCGAAGCAGAGGGAGGTGAAGGCGCCGGAGGTCTCGGCGTGCAGGGCGATCCCCTCGTTGTGGCTGCAGCCCCAACTCCAGCCGCCGCTCAGCTTCTTGCCCCCGGCGCTGACGTACGACAGCTTGTCGCCGAAGTGCCCGTCGGCGAAGCCGCCCGCGCCGTGCACCACGAAGTAGGCGCCGTACTTGGAGCCGTTCCAGGTGAGCTGGCCGTCGAGGGTGGGGGAGGTGTCGTGGGAGGCGGTGCCGGTGAGCTTGGTGGTCCAGGTCTTCTTGCCGCCGGTGTAGCGGACGATCGCGGCCGCCGTCTCCTTCCACTTGTTGGTGTCGGAGACCCGGGTGAGCAGCGCGAACCCGTTGGTGTGGGCGACCAGACCGCCGACCTCCTTGGCGCCCTTGACGACCGTGTCGGCGCCGGACCGCTTGCCGGCCGCGGTGAGCGGGGTGACGTGCACGCCGTCGGCGGCGGGCCAGGCGACCCGGATCGTGCCGTCGGGGGCGACCGCGGTGGCGGTGCGGTTCCACTCCCGGGTGTTGTTGTAACCCGCGGAGAGGTAGGGGTACTTGGCGCCGAGGCTCACCGCCGTGGACGTGACCGTGAGGTCCGGGGTGGTGGCCGCGCCTGCGGTGGCGTACCAGGCGCCTGCCAGCAGTCCGCCGACGGCGAGGAGCCCGATCGCGGGCTTGCGGTAGGCGTGGACCCGGCGGTGGGTCGGGGTGCGTGGTGCGGAAGTCATGCCCTGTGGTTGCCGCCGGGTCCCGGAAGGTTGCCGTGTGTGGGGACGTCTCCGCTAGGCCTGGTCGGTTCCGAGGGCGTTGCCCAGGAACGTCGTGGCCTGGTCGATCGCGCCACGGGCGGCCTCGGACTTGCTGAGCGAGTTGAGCAGCATGAAGTCGTGGACCGTGCCGTCGTAGCGCACCGTGGTCACCGGGACGTCGGCCGCCCGGAGCTTGGCGGCGTACGCCTCGCCCTCGTCGCGCAGCACGTCGGCCTCGTCGACGATCAGCAGAGCGGGCGGCAGGCCGGAGAGCTGCTCGGCGGTGGCCTGGTTGGGAGACGCGGTGATCTCCGCGCGCTGGTTCGGGTCGGTCGTGTAGGCGTCCCAGAACCACTCCATCAGCTTGCGGCTCAGGTAGTAGCCGGTGGCGAACTGGTCGTAGGAACCGGTGTTCATGGCCGCGTCGGTGACCGGGTAGTACATCGACTGCTGTACGAACGTGACGTCACCGCGCTCCTTGGCCATGAGGGCGAGTGCGGCCGTCATGTTCCCGCCGACCGATTCCCCGGCCACCGCCATGCGCTGGGCGTCCAGCCCCTTGGAGGCTCCCTCGCGGACGATCCACTGGGCGGCGGCGTAGCCCTGCTCGATGGCCACGGGGTAGTGGGCTTCGGGCGAGGGCGTGTACTCCACGAAGACCACGGCCGCGCGTGCGCCGACCGCCAGCTCGCGCACCAGGCGGTCGTGGGTGCCGGCGTTGCCCAGTACCCAGCCACCGCCGTGCATGTACAGCACGACGGGCAGCATTCCGGTGGCGCCCTGCGGTTTGACGATGCGTACCCGTACGTCGCCCACGGCGGCCGGCACGGTGATCCACTCCTCGTCGACCGGCAGCTTGTCGACCGGTGCGGCCTGGAGGTCGTCGAGGACCTTGCGTGCAGCGGTGGGATTCAGCTCGTACAGGAACGGATGGTGCGAGGTTGCTTCGGCGAGTTCCCGTGCTTCGGGTTCGAGGACGATCGAGGCGGTCTGAGCAGCCATGGGAATGCTCCCTGGGGAAAACCGAGAACGGCATGGTCGGGAAGTCCGGGAAGGGCATGGCGCCGAGCGCACAAGGCTGACGAGCGTCGTGGTACGCCGGCGCCGTGCGGTGGCCGGCGGAGCTTGCGCCCTGGGTCAGGCCCTCGGCCAAGACCTACTGTCCACCATAGTCACGCCTCCTCCGTCGCTGCATTCCAGGTGTGCGGCCGGTCGCTCTGCGTCATCCCTGCTGTGTCACCCGGTCCCGAGCAGTGTCTCCCTGACCCGGTCGGCGAACCCGGCCGGGTCTTCGAGGACGCCGAGGTGGCCGCCGGGGAACTCCGTGCAGGCCGCGCCGGTGTGCTCGGCGACGAACTCCGCGGTGCGGTACAGGAGCTGGCCCTTCGAGTCGGTTCCGGCCGCGATCGTGAGGCGGGGCAGGGCGGCCGGTGGGCGGTAGGTGGTGAAGGGGCGGAGGACGTGGGCGAGGAAGACGGCCATCGGGGTCCCAGGGGCCGGGCGGGCGGCGTCGAGCTGCTCGATCAGCTCGGTGCGCAGTCGCTCCCCGTCCGGCAGCAGCGTGACGCACGGGGGTTCGTGTGCGATGACGTGCCGGAGCCGGTCCGGGTGGCGGGCCAGCAGGTCGAGGGCGGTGATGCCGCCGGCGCTGGTGCCGAAGACGTACGCCGAGTCGCCGTCCGGCAGTACCTCCGCCAGGACCCGGTGCGCGCCCTCGCTCCAGTCCGCCACGCGCTGGTCGGCGACCGGCTCCCCCAGGTGGCCGTGGGCGAGGCCCAGCGGGTCGTACGTCACGACCGTGAAGTGCGCGGCGAGACGTTCCGTGAGCGGGCCCAGGCCCATGGGGTGCCCGGCTCCGCCGGGGAGCACGAGCAGCACGGGGCCGCTGCCGGTGACGTCGTAGTGCAGGTCAGACATGGTGGTCGGTCTCCTCGCGGGGCCAGTTCTCGAGTGCGATGTGCAGGGCGTCGATCGCCCGGTCCCAGGAGGCGCGGACGTCGCGCGGCGCGTTGAAGCCGCCCGAGGCCTCCAGGGCGCAGTAGCCGTGGAAGGTGGCGCGCAACAGGCGTACGGCGTCGGTGAGATCGGGCTCGGCCAGGCCGTAGCCGCGCAGCATGCCGTAGGTGATCTCCACGGTGCGGCGCATGGCGGGGTTGTCGGGGTCGACGAGCGTGGGGTCGATGCGGATCTGGGTGGCCGCGTAGCGCCCGGGGTGGGCGAGCGCGTAGGCACGGTAGGCGTCGGCGTAGGCGGCCAGTGCGTCCCGTCCGGACCGGCCGGCCACGGCGACGGCGATCCGGTCGATCATCTCGCCGCCCGCGAGCAGCGCGAGCCGGTGGCGCAGGTCCTGGAGGTTGCGGACGTGCGAGTAGAGGCTCGCGTCCCGCACGCCGAAGCGGCGGGCCAGCGCGGACAGCGAGACCTGCTCGAAGCCGGCCTCGTCGGCCAGTTCGGCCGCCGCCGCGACCAGGCGGTCGGCGGTGATCCCGGCACGTGCCATGTGACGCCTCCAGTTAGGTTTCCAAGGCAGAAAGCTAGAGTCTCTAGGTTTTGGCCGCAAGTGATTATGGCGCCTGCCCGGCGGCATAGGGTTGCGGAGAGGCGGAAGGGGGAGCCGTGGCATACGGCGCGCGGCGGGTGGCGCGGGCGGCGGCGCGGAGGCGCGCGGCGGACGGCCGACCCCTCTGGAGACAGCGGGACTTCGGGTTCTTCTGGCTCGCCCAGACCCTCTCCGTCCTCGGTGACTCGTTCAGCCTGATCGCGCTGCCCCTGCTGGTGCTCCAGGCGACCGGCTCGGTGGCCCGGATGGGCCTGCTCACCGGTGTCGGCGGGGCCGCGATGGTGCTGGCGGCGGTCTTCGCCGGCGTGGTGGTGGACCGGGTCGACCGGCGCAGGCTCCTCATCGCCTGCGACCTGGTCCGGATGGTCCTCTACGGCCTGGTCCCGCTCGTCTGGCTCGCCGGGCCGCAGCTGTGGCTCCTGTATGTGGTCCTGCCCCTGTGCGAGGCCGTCGGGATGCTCTTCGCCGTCGGGTACGTCACCGTCGTCCGTGGACTCGTCGGCACTGGCCAACTCACGGAGGCCAACGGTCGGTTGAACGCCACGGCGGCCGCGGCCGGCGTCCTGGGCCCCCTGGGCGCGGGCCTGGTCGCCGCCTGGACGGGACCGGCCGACGCGGTGGCCGTGGACGCGGCCAGCTACGCGGTGTCGGCGAGCTGCCTGTTCTTCGTACGGCTGCGGGAGCGGGCCGGAGACGATCGCGTGCCCAAGGGCACCGGCGTGGGGCGCGACCTGCGCACCGGGATCTCGTACCTCGTCCGCCATCCCGTGCTGCGCTCGCTCACCGGGCTCCTCTCCCTCTTCAGCTTCCTCACCCTCGGCATCAACGACCTGGTGATCTACCACCTGAAGCACGATCTCGGCCACGACGACGGAACGGTCGGCACCGTGCTGGCGGTCGGCGCGGTCGGCACCGTCACCGGGGCGCTGCTGGTCGCCCGGCTCCGCCGGCGGCTCGGCTTCGGGCCGACCTGGATCGGCACGACCGCGGTGTGCGGACTGGCCTTCGCCGGGCTCGGCCGGCTGCACACGGTGCCCGCCGTGGCCGTCGTGACCGCGGTCTACCTGGCCTGCGTGGGCATGGCGGGCACCTGCTCGATGTCACTGCGCCAGGAGATCACCCCCGAACCCCTCCTCGGCCGCGTCACCTCCGCTCACTGGACCCTCCAGTACTCGCTGGCCCCGGTCGGCGCGGCCGTCCTCACCTGGGCGGCCGAGCGTTACGGCACCGCCCCCGTGGCCGCCGCGGCCGGAGCCTGCTGCACCCTGATCGCCCTCGCGGGCCTGTGCACCCCGATCCGTGGCGCGGGGCGCACCTGACACGGGCGGGGAACGTCAGCCGTTCACCCCCGTGTAGTGCCCCAGCGCCCACCGCCACAGCAGCCGGCCGGCCAGGTAGGCGAGCAGGCCCAGCAGCGGGGAGGCGGCCGCCAGCCAGTAGGGGGCGCCGGTGGAGTGGCCGTGGCCGGTGAGGACGGCCGCCGGGAAGTAGGCGACGAAGGCCAGCGGGAGGCCGTAGGTGAGGAGGCCGCCGACCGCCCTCGGGAGGACGTTGAGGGGGTAGCTGCCGAAGGTGCCGAGGAGTTCCTCCAGCCAGCGGCCCCAGTAGTCGGCGGCCGGGAAGCGCAGGGAGGCCGAGGCGACGACGGTGAACAGGGCGGCTTCCAGGAACATGCCGCCGAGGACCGCGGCGATGAGGTAGGCGATCCGGCCCGGCGTCCAGTCCAGGTGGCTGCGGCCCAGCGCGCCCGCCATCAGGCCCACCGCCACCGTCAGGTCGCCGATCGCGTTGGTCGGGAAGAACTCCAGCTGGACCTGGCGGTAGACCGGGAGCGGGCGGAGCAGATACGCGTCGATCTTGCCCTCCTGGATGTGCCGGCCAAGACCGTGCACCCGGCCCAGGAAGAGCACGAACAGACCGTGCGCGAGCATCCGGGTCGCCGGGATGAGGAGGACGTCCGAGCTGTCCCAGCCGCCCATCCCGGCGAACCGGGTCAGCAGCACGGTCGCGAACACGATCACCGACACCTGCCAGACCGCGCCGATCGCGATCATCATCAGGAACTCGGTGCGGTACTCCAGCTGGGCACGGAAGTTGAGCTGCGTGACCCGCCAGATGATCCGGACGGCGTTCATGGGCCTCAGCCTCCCTGGGAGACGACGCGGCGGGCGGCGCGCCGCCACAGGAACCGGGTGAGGAAGCGCAGCGCCACCAGCCAGGCCGCCTGGACGCCGAGCTGGAAGCCCGCGTCGGACAGCGGGATGCGACCCACGTACAGCGACAGCGGCACGTTGAGCGTGGCCTGGAACGGCAGGAACGAGCTGAGGACCAGGAACCAGTGCGGGAAGAACCAGAGCGGGGCGTACACCCCGGACATCAGGTTCTGCGCAAAGACGAGGATCAGCAGGGCGGCCGTGTTGCGCAGTGTCCAGAAGCACAACTGGTCGATGAGCAGCATGACGTAGTGCAGGACCCACTGGCCGAGGAGCAGGCTGAGCGCGAACACCCCCGCCACGGCCGCCGATTCGGGCGGCACCACGACGCCGGCCGCCAGGCAGATCGTGTAGCCGGTCAACGCCCAGGCGAGTCCGTAGAGTTGCTCGCCCAGGGCGCGCAGCGCGTAGTAGCGGTGCGGGGAGAGCGGGCGCAGGTACCAGTAGACGATCGTGCCGTAGTACATGTGCTGCACGACGGTGTCCCGGGCCGCGTACTGGTCCAGCTCCCGCAGCCGGGAGGCGAGTACGGCCAGCACCGCGAAGGTGACCGCCTGGTCGCGGGAGAGCCCGGCGGTCGTACCGGTCTGCGCGTACAGGCCGTGCCACAGGGACGCGACCAGCACCACCTGCACGGTCAGCCGCAGCAGCGCGGCGGTGACCCGGGGCGGGGTGTACAGCTCGCCGAGCGGGGTGACCCGGGCGGCGCGCCAGGCATAGGTCAGGGTCGTCATCACGCCGCCTCGGCCCTGGCCCTGGCCTCGGCGTAGGCCGCGCGCATCACGTCCTCCAGGTCCGCCTCGTCCACCGCCACACCGGTCACCTCGTACCGCTCGATGACCAGCTTCAACGCCTGGTGGACGGTGGGCGCGGCCGGACCGTCCGGGCCGAACACCACCTGGGGTCCCTCATGGCTCACCAGCGCGATGCCCGGCAGCGGGCCGACCGGGGTGTGCGGGTCGGCGAGCGTCGCCCGCACCTGCCAGGTCGAGCCGAAGTCCCGGCGGACCTCGTCCAGAGTGCCGTCCAGCACCAGCCGGCCGTGGTTGACCAGCACCACCCGCTCGGCGAGCCGCTCCACCTCGGTCATGTCGTGCGTGGTCAGCAGCACGGTACGGCCGCGCTCGGCCACCTGGTACCGCAGGAACTCGCGAACCTGCTCCTTCACCACCACGTCCATGCCGATGGTCGGCTCGTCCAGGAAGACGACCGGCGGATCGTGCAGCAGGGCGGCGGCCAGGTCGCAGCGGACGCGCTGGCCGAGCGAGAGGTGCCGCACGCGGGTGTCCCAGAAGGCGGAGAGTTCCAGAAGCTCGTCGAACTCCCGCAGGCGTGCCGCATGTTCGGCCTTCGGCACTTCGTAGATGTCCCGGAGAATCGCGAACGACTCGCGCACCGGCAGGTCCCACCACAGCTGGGTCCGCTGCCCGAACACCGCGCCGATGTTCCGGGCGTTGCGCTCCCGTTCCCGGTACGGCACCACGCCCGCGACCCGGGCCTCGCCGGAGGTCGGGGTGAGGATGCCGGTGAGCATCTTGATGGTGGTCGACTTGCCCGCGCCGTTCGGGCCGAGCAGGGCGAGGAGTTCGCCCGGGGCGACGTCGAAGGAGACGTCGGAGACCGCGTGCTTCTCGACGCGCTCGGGGTTGACCAGGGATCGCAGGGCGCCCGCGAAACCCGGGCGCCGGACGGTGGTGTGGAAGGTGCGGGACAGACCGCGGACCTCGATGCTTCCGGCCACGCCGGTGCCTCCCTCGTTCCGTGCACGACGTACGGCCGGTCGGCTTGTGAGGCCGACCGGCCGCGGATACGCCACGACGGTCGCAGAGCGCCGAGGAGCCCGGCAATGGATTAATCGACCCGCGATTTGGACTATTCGATCACCGGGACGGCGGCGTCCATGGCCGGGAGGACCGCGTCGATCAGCGGGCAGCCGGCACGGTACGGCCCGGGCGTACGCCGTTGCGCAGGCCCACCGACCGCAGCGCGCCCTCCAGCGCGAACGTGGCCGCGCCCAGGCAGACCGGGTCGGTGGGGATGGGGGAGAGGACGATCTCGGTGGCGGCGAACGGCCGCCCGAGCGCGTGCCGCCGGACGGCCTCTCGCACCTCCGCCAGCAGCGGCTCGCCGAGCCGGCGGGCCACCCAGCTGCTGAGCACGACCAGCTCGGGGTTGAGCAGATTGACCAGGTTGGCGATCCCGGCACCGATGTAACGGGCCGTGTCCCGTACGACCTCGACCGCGACCGGATCACCGTCCGCCAGGCCCCGGGCCAGCGCGCCCACGGTGGCCGTCTGGTCGTCCGGGTGCAGCAGCGGGCTCTGCGGGCTCAGCTCCCGCAGGTTCAGCATGATCCCGGGGGCGCCGACGTACGTCTCGACGCAGCCGTGGTTGCCGCAGTGGCACGGCCGCCCGTCCAGGACGAGCGTCGTGTGCCCCCACTCCCCGGCGCTGTTGCTGACACCCCGGTGCAGCCCGCCGCCGAGCGCGAGCCCGGCGCCGACCCCGGTCCCGAGGTTCACCACCACGGTGTCCCCGCGCCCCCGTGCCGCCCCGAACCACTGTTCGGCCACCGCACACGCACGCAGCGGATTGTCCAGGTGGATGGGGTAGGCGATGTGTTCGGCGAGCAGGTCGAGCAACGGCACGTCGTGCCAGTCCCAGTTGGGCGCGTACTCGGCGATGCCGGTGGCCCGGTCCACCTGCCCCGGCACGCTCACCCCGACGCCCAGCACCCGCGCGCCCTCGATGCCGGCCTGTGCCACCACCGCGCCGACCGCCGCGGCCACCTGGCCGACCACCTGCTCCGGCCGGATCCCGCCGGGGCGCATGTCCTCCTCGGCGCGGGCCAGCACGTTCAGGGCGAGGTCGAACAGCTCGACGTGGACGTACGTCTCCGCGATGTCGACGCCGATCAGCGCGCCCCCCGAGGCGTTGACCGCGACGAGTCCCCGGGGCCGGCCGCCCGCCGAGTCCTCGAAGCCGACCTCCGTGATCATCCGCAGTTCCAGCAGCTCCCCGACGAGGGTGGCGACCGTGGCCAGGCTCAGCCCGGTGACGGCCGCCAGCTCCTGCCGGGAGGTGGGAGACTCGGCGATGATGTGCCGCAGTACCTCGTAGCGGTTCGCGGTGCGGATGTCACGTGATGTGTGCTTCACGCGGCGCAAGGCTATGGCCTGGGAAGCGCTTTCGACAAGGCATTAGGCTAAGGGTTTGATTAAGTCGGTCAGCCCTGCAGGACATCCGCCACGAAGGGGTTCGCGAACTTCCCGTCGGGGTCCAGGTCCCGGGCCAGGGCCCGGAAGTCGCCGAGACGCGGGTAGCGCCCGCGCACTTCCGCCGCCGGAACGGCGAAGACCTTGCCCCAGTGCGGCCGCGGGTCGAACGGCTCCAGCGCCTCCTCCAGCCGCCGCACCACGGGCAGTACGGCCGTCAGGTCGTCCACCCACGTGAAGTGCAGGGCGACCGAGTCACGGCCGTGGGCGGGGCTGAGCCACTGCGGATCGGCGGCGATCGTCCGCACCTCGCAGGTCTGCAGGACGGGGGAGACCGTCTGCCGGATACCGTCGACGGCGTGCAGTGCGTCGACGGCCGTCGTCCTCGGCAGCAGGTACTCCGACTGGAGCTCGTCGCCGCTGCTCGGCGTGAACTCCGCCCGGAAGTGCGGCAGCCGCTCGTGCCAGGGCCCCGGCACCCCGAACTGCTGGGTGCAGTTGCCGGCCGGCATCCCCGGCACCGGGTGCATCGCCTCGGTCGCGGGCGCGGCCCACTCGAAGTCCGTGGCGGGCCGGTCGGTGCGCCGCTTCACCCACACCTGGCGGAAGCCCGGCGCCCGCCAGTCGGTGAACAGGCTGACGCTGTAGGCGGCGCCGGAGACCGCCGGGAAGTCCAGGCCGTCCAGGGGGAGTTCGGTGTATACAGTCTGCGCCATGTCATATGCCGCCTCCAGGTCCAGGGTGAGCGCGGTGACGGCCCCCAGCGCCCCCAACGAAGTCACCGCCCCCTCGAAGCCCGCCTCCCCCCGCGCGATCGTCACCGTCGAGCCGTCGGCGAGGACCAGCTCCACCTCCCGCACGGGCGCCGCGAGCGACCCGTTGGCCACCCCCGAGCCATGGGTGCCGGTGGCGACCGAGCCGGCCACCGAGATGTGCGGCAGCGAGGCCATGTTGGGCAGTGCGAGGCCGTGGGCGTGGACCGCGCGGGCCAGCTCGGCGTACCGCACCCCGCCCGCGACCCGGACCGTACGGGCCGCCGTGTCCACCTCGATCACCGGCGGCAGCCCGGCGATCGAGACCAGCACGCCCTCCGGGCCCGGATCGGCGATGCGGTTGAAGGAGTGCCCGCTGCCCAGCACCCGTACCCGCGTGCTGCCGGCCACCAGCGACCGGAGCGCGTCGAGCGAGTGCGGGCGGTGGAACTCCTTGGCGGTGTACGTGATGTTGCGTGCCCAGTTGGTGACCGTCTGCGCCGGATCCGTCATCTCTGCCGTCCCATCCCTGTCGTTCGCCGGAGAGTGCCGGCCGTCCTGTGAGCAGTGTCCGTCCCCTCCGGGGGGTGCCTGTCCATTGACCCTCTCATTCGCCGAGACCTACGGTAGAGACCGGTTGCTATCCGCGCGTCACCGAGCCGGAAGGTCACTTCCTTGCCCGAGCGTCCCCAGGCACTGTTCGCCATGACAGCCCAGAACGTGCCGCACATCTTCCCGCCGGAGGTACTCGCGCGACTGCGCGGGTACGTAGAAATCGATCCCACTCTGGTGGCGCACGACTTCACCGACCCCCGAGTACGGGAGACGCTCGCCCGCACCGAGGTCCTGGTCACCGGCTGGGGCTGCCCGGTGCTGGACGCGGCCGCCCTGGACGCGGCGCCGAAACTCCGGGCGGTGCTGCACGCGGCCGGCTCGGTCAAGGGCTTCACCACGCCCGAGGTGTGGCGGCGCGGCATCGTGGTCTCCTCGGCCGCCGCCGCCAACGCGCTGCCGGTCGCCGAGTACACCCTGGCGATGATCCTGCTCGCGGGGAAGGACGTCTTCGCCTTCCGTGACCTGCTGCGCACCCGCCGCGCCTTCCCGTACGGCGACATCGTCCCCGGCATCGGCAACTTCCACCGGCGGGTCGGCATCGTCGGCGCCTCCCGCATCGGCCGCCGGCTCCTGGAACTCCTGCGCCCGTACGACCTGTCGGTCGCCCTCGCCGACCCCTACGTGGACGCGGCGGAGGCCGGCCGGCTCGGTGTGCCCCTGCTGCCCCTCGACGAACTGCTGCGCACCTCGGACATCGTCACCGTGCACGCCCCCCAGACCCCGGAGACCCGGCATCTCCTCGGCGCCCGCGAACTCGCCCTGATGCCGGACGGATCGGTACTCATCAACACCGCGCGCGGCTCCCTCCTCGACCACGACGCCCTGATCGAGGAGCTGCGTACCGGCCGCCTGACCGCGATCCTCGACGTGACCGACCCGGAGCCGCTGCCCGCCGACTCCCCTCTCTTCGACCTCCCCAACGCCTTCCTCACCCCGCACCTGGCCGGCTCGCAGGGCAACGAGGTGGCACGGCTCGGCCTCACCGTCGTGGAGGAGGCCGGCCGGCTGCTGACCGGTGACGGTCTCCTGCACGCCATCGACCAGTCGGTCCTGGAGCGGGCCGCGTGACGGGCCGTCCGCCGGGCGCCCCCGGCCGTCTCGTAGGGTGACCTGAACACATGACGAAGGGGAGCCGAGCGGTGGCGAAGCGGACACAGCCGGCGCCGAACGGGGACGCCTCGACGGTACGGGACGTGGCCGCGCGGGCCGGCGTCTCCGCGTCGACCGTCTCCCGGGTCCTCGGCGGCACCTACCCGGTGGCCGCCGCCACCCGCGCCAGGGTCCTGAAAGCCATGCGCGAGCTGGACTACGTGGTCAACGCGCACGCCCGCGCGCTCGGCGGCGCCACCAACAACACGGTCGCCTTCGTCGTCGACGACGTCACCGGCCCCTTCTACGCGCACATCGCCCGCGGGGTCGAGGAACAGGCCTCGGCGGAGGGCCGGCTGTGCATGCTGTGCACCACGCACGGCGACCCGCGCCGCGTCCTCGCCGTCGTGGAGACCATGCGGGAGCAGCGGGCCGACGCGGTGATCGTGGTGGGCGGCGCCCTCCAGGACAAGGCGTACCACGACCGGATGACCCACTTCGCGCACGCCCTGGACCGGTCCGGCTCCCGGCTGGTCCTGGTCGGCCGCCCGCCGCTCGGCCCCGGCGTCCCGGCCACGGTCGTCGACTACGACAACGAGGGCGGCGCCTTCGCCCTCACCGGCCACCTCCTCTCCGGCGGCCACCGGCGCGTCGCCTACCTCGGCCGCGTCCCCGGCCTGTCCACCAGCGCCCAGCGGATCGCCGGCTTCACCCGCGCCCACGAACTCCTCGGCCTCGCCCCGGACCCCGGCCTCATCCTCGACGGCGTCTTCTCCCGCTCCTACGGCTACCAGGCGACCCGTGAACTCCTCTCCTCCGGACGGGAGTTCACGGCGATCTTCGCGGCCACCGACATGATCGCCACGGGCGTGATCCAGGCGCTGCGGGAGTCCGGCCGCCGTATCCCCGACGACATCGCCGTGGCCGGCTACGACGACATCCCGGTCGCCCGGGACGTCTACCCGACGCTCACCACGGTCCACGTGCCCCAGGAGGAGCTGGGCCGCGCCGCCGTCCGCCTCGCCCTGCACCGCGACGAGCTGCCGGACGGGCAGCATCTGGTACTGGGGACGCATGTGGTGCTGCGGGAGTCGACGCGGCGGGCTGCCGGCGGCTGAACGGACGGAGCGCGGTCTGCGGATTTCGTTGTCCTGTGCGGTGTCAATCGCTGCAATCGGTGATGATGTGGTCATCGTGCCGCGATATCGGTAGCGTGCGACTATGAGTCCCGACCCGTTGTCCCCGCGCCTCCCGGCGACCGACCTCACCCGCCACCGCCGGCTGCGCGAGCAGGGCAGCCTCGACCGGGCCGACCTGGAGGCGATTCTCGACGCCGGGTTCGTCTGCCATCTGGGGGTCGTGATCGAGGGTCGTCCGCTGGTCGTGCCGACGGTGTACGGGCGGGACGAGCGGCAGCTGTATCTGCACGGCTCGGTCGCCAGCCGCAGCCTCGCGAGCGGCACCCCGGTGTGCGTCACCGTGACACACGTCGACGGCCTGGTGCTGGCGCGGTCCGTCTTCGAGCATGGCGTCAACTACCGCAGCGCGGTGATCCACGGCACCGCCCGCAAGGTGACCGACCCCGAGGAGAAACTGACCGGCCTGCGCCTCCTCACCGAACACACGGCCCCGGGCCAGTGGTCGTACGCCCGTCTGCCGAACCGCAGGGAGCTGGCCGCCACCACTCTCCTTGCCCTCTCCCTGGAAGAGGCCTCCGTCAAGATCCGTACCGGAGCGCCGGAGGACGGCGACGGACCGGACGCGGAGCTGGGGCTGTGGGCCGGCGTCCTGCCGCTGACCTCGGCCTGGGGCGCGCCGGTGACGGATCCCGCACTGCCCCCGGACACCCCCGTACCGGGACACATCGCGCGCCGAGAGGGGACCCGGCACGGCTGACGGCGGAGCGGGGGCATACGGTGAGGAGCCGAACGCCTGAGCCGGGAGGAGACACGGGATGGGCAGCCGTACCGCGCTGGTCGAGGATCTGATGGAGAGGTTCCCGCACGTACCGAGGGAAGCCGTCTTCAAGGAGGACCTGCTCCGGGGCGGTGTGGCCTTCGACCCGTCCGCGCTGAGCGACAACGAGAGCGGCGAGGTCAAGCCGAAGTCGTACTTCATCTTCTCCTTCGACCACGGCACCCTGCCCGAGCTGGGCGAGGCCGCGCTGCGCCGGCCGCCGGAGGAGATCATCCTCACCGGCGGGCCGTACGACCTGCGGCGGACCGTGGTGTCGGTGCGCGTGAACCCCACCTCGCCGTACCGGGTGGCCGCGGACGAGGAGGGCGTGCTCGGGCTCTACCTCGACGGGAAGCGGATCGCCGACGTCGGTGTGCCGCCCATGCCGGAGTACTACCGGCACAAGCTCGCCAACGGGAAGTCCGTGATGGAGGTCGCCCCCACCATCCAGTGGGGTTATCTCGTCTACCTCACCGTCTTCCGGGTCTGCCAGTACTTCGGCGCCAAGGAGGAGTGCCAGTACTGCGACATCAACCACAACTGGCGCCAGCACAAGGCGGCCGGGCGGCCCTACACGGGCGTGAAGGACGTCGAGGAGGTCCTTGAGGCCCTGGAGATCATCGACCGGTACGACACCGCCAAGACGTCCACCGCCTACACACTGACCGGCGGCGCGATCACCAAGACCGTCTCCGGACGCGACGAGGCCGACTTCTACGGGCACTACGCCAAGGCCATCGAGGAGCGGTTCCCGGGCCGCTGGATCGGCAAGGTCGTGGCCCAGGCGCTGCCGCGGGACGACGTGCAGCGGTTCAAGGACTACGGCGTGCAGATCTACCACCCCAACTACGAGGTGTGGGACGAGTACCTGTTCAAGATGTACTGCCCGGGCAAGGAGCGGTACGTCGGCCGGGACGAGTGGCACAAGCGGATCCTGGACTCGGCCGAGATCTTCGGCGCGCGGAACGTGATCCCCAACTTCGTGGCCGGCGTGGAGATGGCCGAGCCGTTCGGGTTCAAGACCGTCGACGAGGCGATCGCGTCGACCACCGAGGGGCTCCGCTTCTTCATGTCGCACGGCATCACGCCCCGCTTCACCACCTGGTGCCCGGAGCCGACCACCCCGCTCGGCAAGGCCAACCCGCAGGGCGCCCCGCTGGAGTACCACATCCGGCTGCTCCAGGCCTACCGTCAGACGATGGAGGACTTCGGGCTCTCCTCCCCGCCCGGCTACGGCCCGCCCGGACCCGGCCGCGCCGTCTTCTCCGTCAGCTCCTTCATGGACAGCCTGCCGGCGGAGGAGCCGACTGAGGTGTGACGTCCGGCAGGCGCAAGTGACTTTCGGGAACGGTGAGTCGAAACGCGGTCGCTGTCCGTACTAGAGACCGGAGTTGTGGGTCGCGGCGGGCACGAAAGCGTTCTCTCGCCGGTCCGAGAGGCCGGACGACTGGGAGCGGCGGTTGACGTGACGCCGGTGGCCGGTGGTATGGGTGACGGGGAGAATCCGTGGCACGACCATCGGTAACCGGTTTCGAATATGCCGCTTGTCAGTTGTGCAGGAGACGTGAAAAGCTCGGGCCCTGCCGTGAGGTTCCCCCCAACTCCGTTGCCGATACGGTGAGTTGACCTCGCTTTGGATGCAGGAGACCCATGCCCGACCTGCCGACCCCTCAGGACGCCGCCGAGGCAGCGCTGTTCTCCGAATGCTGGGACGCGGTGCTCTCCTATGCCGACCTGTGCACGTCCGGCTCTCTGACGGCCAATCAACTGGCCACCGAGGCCTTCACGCTCGGCATGCGTGAGGCCCGTGAGGCGGACTTCGCGCCGCTCCGCAGCTCCGGACGGCGCGCCGCCCGGCTTCCGATGATCCCGCTGCTGCTCACCGCCGTGCGCAACACGGCCGCCGCCTGGGAGGCCGGCGGACTCGGGCACAAGCTCGATCCGGACCTCAGGCTGTGGCTCAACTCCGAGAAGGCCGCGCGCTACACGGGTCCGCCGCTGCTGCGGCCCGTCGCGCTGCGCGGCCTGCGCGACATGCAGGACGCGGACGCCTCGCTGCTGTGGCTGGCCGAGGTGGAGGCGCTGCCGCTGTCCTCCGTGGCGCGCCGGCTCGGTCTCGACCCGGCCGTCGTCGCCCAGGAGTTGGAGCAGGTGCGCGGACTCTTCCGCGACCGCTGCCACCGCGCCCACCTCGACACGCCGATGGCCGCCGAGTGCCGCAGCTATGCCCGGCTCCTCGACGCGGTCACCCGGTCCTCGGCGGCCGACACGCCCGAGGACCTCTCCCGGCACCTCGCCACCTGTGTGCAGTGCGCCGAAGCCGCCGCCTGTCTGCGGCTGCACGGCGGCGGACTGCCCGCGGCGCTCGCCGGCGGGGTCATCGGCTGGGGCGGCCTCGCCTACCTGGAGCGCCGCCGGCGCGCCGCCGAGGTACGGCTCGGCGCCGGCCGCCCGGCCACCGCCGACAACGATGGCGGCGACCCCAAGGAGAGCGGCGGCCGGGGCAAGGTGCTGCGGCACGGTCTGCTCGGCGCGGCGGTGCTGATCTCGCTGGTGGCGCTCGGCGTGTCGATGATGCCGATGGGCGGCGGCTCCGGCGACGACACGGCCACCGCCTCCCACGACGACCGCCAGCCGGTCGCCGACCCCACGGCCGACGTCCCGTCGGCCGACCCGACCGCCACGCACACCGCGTCCGCCTCCGCGGCCCCCTCCTCCTCGGCCACCGCCGGGAAGCCGGGCCACAAGAACCCCGACCCGGAGCCCCAGGGCACCTCCTCGGCCACGGCGAGCACCGGCCACCACGGCACCGCCTCCGCCTCCGCCAGCCCCACCACCCCCGCGGCGGCCACCTGTCAGGTCTCCTACGACCTGGTCAACCAGTGGACCGACGGCTTCCAGTCCACCGTCACCGTCACCACCACCCAGGCCCTGACCGGCTGGCGGGTCCAGTGGTCCTTCCGGGACGGCCAGAAGGTCACCCAGATGTGGGACGCGACCGTCAGCCAGAACGGCGGCCAGGTCACCGCCGACGCCGCCGACTACAACCAGTCGGTCGCCGCGAACGGCACCCTGTCCTTCGGCTTCCTCGGCACCTGGAGCGGTCGGAACTCGGCGCCGTACGCCTTCACGCTGAACGGCGGCTCCTGCTCGCTGAACTGAGCCGAGCCGCCCGTACGACCGGCGGCCGGGAAGACCCAAGTCGGTGGGTCCGCCCGGCCGTCGGTCGTATGTCAGACCGGTTCTTTCAACCCCGCGCTCAGCACTGCGACTTGTAGAAGTACTTGCTGACCGACGGCTCGTTCATGTTGTCCTTGGTGATCGCCACCATGTTCGTGCCGATCGACTTGCTGACCGACTTGCCCTCGAAGGCGTTGGCGAGCTGGTCCACCGCCTGCCGGCCGATCGCCGCCGGGTCCTGGGCGACCAGCACCTGGA
Organism: Streptomyces sp. NPDC001980; assembly: GCF_040296885.1. Lineage (NCBI taxonomy): Bacteria > Bacillati > Actinomycetota > Actinomycetes > Kitasatosporales > Streptomycetaceae > Streptomyces > Streptomyces sp. NPDC001980. The sequence continues at coordinate 166,494 of NZ_JBEOYD010000016.1, forward strand.
GGGTGCCCGCCTTCAGGGAGGCGATCTCGTCGGGCTCGGCGTCGAACGCGGCCACCTTCACCGCGCCCTCCTTGCCGGCCTGCTTCAGACCGGTGGCGATGCCCTGACCGGTGTTGGTGTTGCCCGCGAAGACCCCGCCGAGGTCCGGGTGCGCGGCGAGCGTCGACTGGATCTGGGAGGCCGCGGTGGCCGGCAGGTCGTTGTCGTAGAGCGTGGGCAGCACCTTGATGTCCGGGTACTTGGCCATCTCCTCGGTGAAGCCCTTGATCCGCGCGTCGGTCGTCGACACGCCGGGCTTGACGCTGATGACGATGGCCGAGCCCTTCTTGTTCATCAGCTTGGCCAGCGCGTCGGCGGCGACCCGGCCGCCCTTCTCGTTGTCCGACGAGATCCGGGTGATGCCGATCGAGGTGTCGGTCACCGTCGTGTCCACCAGCGCCACCTTGGTGCCGGCCGACTGGATCTGCTTGAGCGACGGCGTCAGCGCGCTGGTGTCGACCGGCGAGATCAGCAGTCCGTCGGGCCGGGACGCGGCCGTCGAGTCGAGCAGCGGCCGCTGCACCGACACGTCCCACTGCGCGGAACCGTCGGCCGTGAAGTCCATCCCCTTGGCCTTGGCCTCCTCCTGCGCGGCACAGGTCATGGTGATGTAGAAGGGGTCGCTCTTCACCCCGGTGATCAGCCGGACCTTCTTGCCCTTGGCGCTGCCCGAACTCCCCGAGCCGCCACCGTCGTCGGACGAACCGCACGCCGAGGCCCCCGCGCCGAGGGCCAGGACCGTGCCCACCGCGACCAGCAACCGGCGCCTGCTGCGAATGCTCCTCATCACGGAGTTCTCCTTAGTCACGAGCGATTCAGTAGTCACGATCGATGTAGTGGTCACCAGTGATTCGGTCATGCGCGTTCCCGGGTCTTCCTGCGCAGCTGGTCGATGTAGACCGCCACGACCAGCACCACGCCCACCGCCACGTCCTGCCAGTACTGCTGGACGCCGATCACGATCAGCCCGGTGGTCAGCACCGCCGGGATGAACACGCCGATCACCGTGCCCAGCACCGAACCCCGGCCGCCGAACAGGCTGGTGCCGCCGAGGACCACCGCGGTGATCACCTTGAGGTTGTCGGTGGAGTGCCCGGCGATCGACGTCGTGCCGTACGAGGCCAGCCACATCACCGCGCCGAACCCGGCCAGCAGCCCCATCAGGCCGTAGACCTTGACCAGTTGCCGGCCCACCGGAATGCCCGCCCGCCGCACCGCGGTCGGGTTCGACCCGATCGCGAGGGTGTGCTCGCCGAACCGGGTGGCGCCCAGCACCGCGCCGAAGATCGCGGTCACCACGGCCGCCAGGATCACCATCCAGGGGATGCCCAGCACCTTCCCGAAACCGAGGCTGTTCTGCAGATGCGTGGAGGCCGCCCCGGCCGGGTCCTGGCCGCCGGTGGCGAGCTCGGCGATGCCCAGCGCCGCGCCGAGCCCGCCCAGCGTCACGATCAGCGGCGGCACCTTGCCGGTCGCCACCACCGCGCCCTGCAACGCACCCCACGCCGTGCCCACCGCCAGCGCGATGACGACACAGAACGCGACCGTGCCCCAGCCCGAAGTCGCCCCGCCGTGATGGATGTTGTACTCGCCCGCCGCCACCGCGGCCAGCACCAGCACCGAGCCGATCGACAGGTCGATGCCCGCCGTGATGATCACGAACGTCATGCCGACGCCGAGCACCAGGTAGATGGCCGCGTTCACGGCGATCTGGGTGATGTCGTACGTGGTGAAGAACTTGCCCGGCGCCGCGATCGTGAAGAACAGGACCAGCGCCACCAGGATGACGAAGGTCCACAGTTCGTTGAGGGCCGCCGCGCGGCGCACCCACTCGGGCACCGCGGACCGGCCGCCCACGGCCGCCGGGGCCTTCTCACTCTGCGCCGTCATCGTGCGCCCTCCGCTTCCCCGGTGCCGTTCGGCCCGTCCAGCGAGCCGGTCATGGCCCCGACCAGCTCCTCGATCGTCGTGTCGGCGGCGGTGTACGACGCGACGCGCCGGCCCAGCCGCAGCACCTCCACCCGGTCCGCGACCGACAGCACCTCGGGCATGTTGTGGCTGATCAGCACGACGCAGACGCCCCGGTCGGCGACCCTGCGGACGGTCTCCAGGACCCGGGCGCGCTGGACGACGCCCAGCGCGGCGGTCGGCTCGTCCATGAAGATGACCTTGTGGGCGAAGGCGACGGCACGGGCCACCGCGACGGACTGCCGCTGCCCGCCGGACAACGTTGTCACAGCAGCCGTCACATCCTTGAGCTCCACACCGAGTTCGGCGAAGGCCTTGACCGCCTCCCGGCGCATCGTGGGCCGGTCGAGCACGCCGAGGCGCCCGAGCAGCCCCCCGCGTACGATCTCCCGGCCGAGGTACAGGTTGGCCGCCGCGTCCAGGTCGGGCGCGAGCGACAGGTCCTGGTAGACGGTCTCCACGCCCTGCCGCTGGGCGTCCATCGGACCGGAGAACCGCACCGGCGCACCGTCCAGGCGGACCTCGCCGGCATCGGGGGCGAGCACGCCCGACAGGACGTTCACCAGAGTGGACTTGCCGGCACCGTTGTCACCGATGAGGGCGACGACCTCGCCGGGGTATGCCGTGAAATCGGCGCCCGAGAGCGCCTGGACGTGGCCGAAACGCTTGACCACCCCATGTGCGGTGAGCAGTGGTTCCCTTGCAGAGGCCATGTTGTGCCTTCTGGTTGGTATCGTTAACAGCTTGGCTGATTCTTGGGGCGCCCACAGCGGGGTGTCAAGAGTGGTGCAGCCGGTCGCCGAGCGCGCTGGTCGCGCCTCATCTCCCGCTGCTTGCAAGGCCGTTGATACGCGTGCGAGTTGGTAACGTTAACGAGTCGACGCTCAAACGTGACGCAGGTGGAGGACGTGGCGTGGCAGCCACCCGGCCGACCATGAAGGACGTTGCCGCGGAAGCGGGCGTCAGCACGATGACGGTGTCCCGCGTCGTCAACGGCGATTCGGCCGTCGCCCCGCGGACCGCCGCGCGGGTGGAGGCCGCGGTCCGCAAGCTCGGCTACCAACGCGACGACGTGGCACGCCAGTTGCGCCGCACCCACGAACTGAGCCAGATCATCGGCCTGTTGGTCGACGACGTGACCGACCCCTTCATGGCCGCGGTCGCCTCCGCCGCCGAGGACGTCGCCCGGCAGCGCGGCAGCATCATGCTCATCGGCTCCAGCCGCGCCGACCTGCGCCGCGAACGCGAAGTGATCGCCGCGTTCACCGCCCGCCGCGTCGACGGCCTGATCCTCACCCCGGCCGCCGGCAGCCACCGCTTCCTGCGCCCCGCGCAGGCGCAGGGCACGAAGATCGTCTGCGTGGACCGGGCGGCACCCGGACTGGACGTGGACGCCGTGGTGGTCGACAACTTCGGCGCGGTGCGCGGGGCCGTGGAGCAGCTGGTGGCGCACGGCCACCGCAGGATCGGCTACCTGGGCGACACGCCGAGGATCTGGACGTTCGGCGAACGCCGGCGTGGCTATCTGGCGGCGCTCGCCACCGCGGGCATCACGGCCGACCCGGCGCTGGTCAGGGACGCCGTGCGCACCGGCCCGGAGGCGGCCGCGGCGGTCGCCGGGATGCTGGCGCTGCCCGACCCCCCGACGGCTCTCCTCGCCGGCAACGAACTGCTCGCCTTCGGCGCCCTGACCGCGGCCCCCGGCGATCTCGCCTTCGTCGCCTTCGACGACTTCGCGCTCGCCTCGCGGCTGACCCCGCCCGTCACGGTCATCGCCCAGGACCCGGTGGCCCTCGCGACCAGCGCGGCACACCTGCTGTTCGCCCGCATCCACGGCGACGTCTCACCCCCGCGCACGGTGGTCATGCCGACCCGGCTGATCCGGCGGGGGTCGGGGGAGATACCCGGGCCGTTCGTCGGAGGGGCGTAGAGCTTCGATGCGGGGGAGGTCCGGTCGGATTTCGGGTGCGGCCCGGTGGGGGCCGGTCGCGCAGTTCCTCCCCCAGCCTTCGGCCGGGGGTACCCCCAGCGCCCCTTCAGGGCGCGGCAGGGCGACGGCCCGCTGGATGCGTGGCCGCGAAGCGCCCCGTCAGGGGCGCGGGGAACTGCGCGATCAGCCACGACGGCGCCGCGGTCGGCAGACGGCACAGCGTGGCACTTCTTCCAGCGGAGCGCTCAGGTGGCCGGGGTGCGGCGGCCGCCTCGGCGGCCGGAGCCGTGGCCGCCCGTGCCGGTGGTGCTGCCGGCGGTCCCGCCGGACGGGGTGCGCCGCCGGGACCCGCGGTCGTCCTTGCCGGATGCGGTGCCGGTGGTGGTACCGGGCGCGGCCCGGCGGTCGGAACCGCGGCCGCCCGCGCCGCCGGCCGCCCCACCGGATGCGGCCCGGCGGTCGGTACCACGGCCGCCCGCTCCGGCGGCATCCCCCGTGGCCCCGGCGGTTCCCGTGCGGCGGGCGGAGCGGCCGTCCGCCGCGGACGTCCCGGCTCGGCCGCCCGCCGCGGCGGTGGAGGGCGCGACCGGGGTGGCCCGGCGGCCCGAACCGCGGCCGCCCGTCTCGGCGGACGCAGCGGGGGTGCCGCCGCTGCGGCGCCGGCGGCCGGACCCCCTGCCGCGCTTGGGGTCGGACTTCTGGTCCGGGCGGGACGCCGTGGTCGGCGCCGGCTGTGGTACCTCGATGACGACGGGCACACCGGAGGGCTCACGGGCGCCGGTGAGGGTGGTCAGCTCGGCGTCGCCCGACGCGATGCGGGCCGTCCGGGGGCGGATGCCCGCGTCCGACATGAGCCGGGTGACGTCACGCTTCTGCTCGGGCAGGACCAGCGTGACCACGCTGCCGGAGCCGCCGGCGCGGGCCGTACGGCCGCCCCGGTGGACGTAGTCCTTGTGGTCGGTCGGGGGATCGACGTTCACGACGAGGTCGAGGTCGTCGATGTGTATGCCCCGGGCCGCGACGTTCGTCGCCACCAGAGCGGTGACGTGGCCGTTCCTGAACTGCTCCAGGGTGCGGTTGCGCTGCGGCTGGGAGCGGCCGCCGTGCAGCGCCGCCGCGCGGACACCGACGGCCAGCAGCCGCTTGGCGAGCCGGTCGGCCGATCTCTTCGTGTCGAGGAAGAGGATGACCCGGCCGTCGCGGGCCGCGATGCGCGTGGTGACGGCCTTCTTGTCGGTCTCGTCCTGGACGTGGAGCACGTGGTGCTCCATGGTGGTGACCGCCCCCGCGGACGGGTCCACGGAGTGCACCACGGGATCGGTCAGGAACCGCTGCACCAGGCGGTCGATGTTGCGGTCGAGGGTGGCCGAGAAGAGCAGCCGCTGTCCGTCGGGCCGCACCTGCTGGATCAGCCTGGTGATCTGCGGCAGGAAGCCCATGTCGGTCATCTGGTCGGCCTCGTCCAGCACCGTGATGCGGACGTCGCCGAGTACGCAGTCCCCGCGTTCCACGAGGTCGTTGAGCCGGCCGGGACTCGCCACGACCACCTCGGCGCCGCGCCGCAGGGTGGCGGCCTGCTTGGTGATCGACAGTCCGCCGACCACGGTGGCCAGCCGGAGGTTCACCGCCGTCGCGTAGGGCGTCAGCGCGTCCGTCACCTGCTGGGCGAGCTCACGGGTGGGCACCAGCACGAGCGCGAGGGGCGCCTTGGGCTGCGCGCGCAGTCCGGCCGTACGGGCCAGGAGCGCCAGCCCGAACGCGAGGGTCTTGCCGGAGCCGGTTCGTCCCCGTCCCAGCAGGTCACGGCCGGCGAGCGAGTTGGGCAGCGTCGCGGCCTGGATGGGGAACGGGGTGGTCACCCCCTGCGCGGTCAGGGTCTTCAGCAGCGCCGGGGGCATGTCCAGTGCGGCGAAGTCCTCGACGGCGGGTAGCCCGGGTGTCGTGTTCTCCGGCAGCCGGAACTCACGCGCCGACGCCCCGGACGGCGGGGACGCCGTGGAGGACGTGGACGACGAAGTGCGCCTGTTCGGCTTCTGGGGCCTGCGGGACATGCGGCTGTCTGCCTTCCTGGAACAGCACAAACCGGGGTCCGCACCATGACGATACGGACCCCGGCGAGTGGATACGCGTGGAGACGCGTCCGGCGATCAGACGGGGACGATGTTCTCCGCCTGCGGGCCCTTCTGGCCCTGCGTGACGTCGAAGGAGACCCGCTGGCCCTCCTGGAGCTCACGGAAGCCCTGGGACTGGATGTTCGAGTAGTGGGCGAACACGTCCGGGCCGCCGCCGTCCTGCTGGATGAAGCCGAAACCCTTTTCGGCGTTGAACCACTTCACGGTTCCCTGTGCCATGACCTTCTCCGATCTGTAGGCAGAGGCCCCATCCGGAGATGCCGGAAAAAACTAATGCGCCTGCAGGAGAAACGATCCCGTCAGGCGCACATAGGTTCATGGGTACCACAACTGCGCTGCAAGCCTAGCATAGCCTCACACCCGGTCCGGGGCACGCGTGGCCCCGGGCTGCCTGAGGCGTTCCGCGGCCGTCCACCGGGGAAGCATCACCAGCACCGTGCCCAGCGCCAGGCCCATGGCGGGCAGCACGGGGAGCCGGCCGTCCGGCGCGAAGCCCTGCACCGCGAAGCGGCCCAGAGCGGCGACGTCCACGGCCAGCCCGGCCCACAGCGGCCAGGCACGGCGCAGCCCGGCGTCCGGGACGGTCCGCCCGTACAGCACGCCCAGGCCGCGTTCCAACGGCCGCAGGGCGGAGACGACGCAGGCCAGGACGGCGCCCAGCACCAGCAGCCAGGGCACGCGCAGCGCCCACCACGCCGCGGACCCGAGCGTCGGCTCGGGCGCGAGGCCGGTCAGGTAGAACGCGGCGGCGACGATCAGCACCGGCAGCATGTGCCACAGATACAGCGTCATGCTGGCCGCGCCCACGGGGCGGACCACCCGCCACACCCGTTCGCGGTCCAGCAGCCGCCGCAGTGGCGGCGCGGCGAGGAGACTCACGCCGACCTGGGCGACCACCCACGCCAGCATCGCGGCCGACGGCGGATTGGTGTTGCTGGGACTCTGCCCGGTGACCAGGATCAGGCTGACCGGGAACGGCCCGAGGGCCACGAGACCGGCGAAGGCCAGCCCCCCGCCCGCCGCCATCGCGAGCGGTACGAGCCGACGGCCGGTCAGCAGACCGTCCCGCCAGCAGAAGCCCAACTGGTAGGCGACACCCCACACGAGCACGTAGTTCAGCAGTCCGACGTAGGGCGCGTGCACCGTCACCACGAGCGTGTCGGCCGCCAGGGCGACCGCCCCCAGCACCGGCGGGACGCGCAGTCCCCACCGCCGGTGCGCCGCGTACAGCACTGGCGTCAGGGCGCTGAGCAGCAGATACACCGGAAGGAACCAGAACTGCATCGCCATCGCCCAGCCCACCAGCGCCAGCGTGTCCGCGTCCACGCCGACCGCCGTACAGATGCCGACGGCGAGCAGCACCCCGCCGCTGTAGACGGCCACCGGCAGCAGCAGCCGCAGCGCCCGCCGCCCCAGCCACCCCGCGGGCGTACCCCCGGCCGCCCGGGCCCGCGCCCAGGAACCCCCCGCGGCATGGCCCCCGGCCAGGAAGAACAGCGGCATGATCTGGAACCCGAGGGTCAGCCACTGGGTCCAGTCCACGGTCGCCAGCAGCTCCGGGGCGGTGATCCGCCCGTCGGGCTCCCGGACCAGGGCGGTGATCAGCCAGTGGCCGAGCACCACCAGCACGATCGCCCACGCGCGCAGGAAGTCGACGTACCGGTCTCTGCTCATGGCCGTCATGATCCCGGGGGCCTGTCGCCCGTCGTGGCGGAAAGCCCTGGCCGCAATCAATCCGTGCCCGGTACGACATCGTCCGCGGGGCCCGGGACCCGGTCGCCATGGAGCCTCCTGACGTCGAGCGGTAATTCGGTGACGGCGTGGTGCGGACAGCCTCTAAGGTCGGTGGCGTCGGAGCGGCTACCCCCGGGTGCCGCGGGTGACTCGGCTCGAACAGGGAGGTGTTGACCGATGGCTGTCGTTGCGATGGGCGCTGCCCGCGACCGGAAGTTCATCCACTCCACCTCCGCGGCCACCGGCTGACCTCTCGACTTCCCGGGGCCGCCCTTGTGAAGGGTCACCCTTGACTTCCAGCTCCGCTGTTTTCTCCGCGCTCGCTCCCTACGGCTGGGACGAGACCTGGGCGAAGGAGTTCGCCCCCTACGAAGCCGAAGGACTGCTCGCCGGGCGTGTCGTCCGCGTCGACCGCGGGCAGTGCGACGTCGTCACCGCCGGCGGTCCGCTGCGCGCCGACACCGCGTTCGTCACCCCGCCCGATCCGATGCGCGTCGTGTGCACCGGCGACTGGGTCGCCGTGGAACCCGGCGGCAACCCCCGTTACGTGCGCGCGTATCTGCCGCGCCGTACCGCCTTCGTGCGCTCCACCTCCTCCAAGCGGTCCGAGGGGCAGATCCTCGCCGCCAACGTCGACCACGCGATCATCGCGGTGTCCCTCGCCGTCGAACTCGACCTCGGCCGCATCGAACGGTTCCTGGCGCTGGCCTGGGAGAGCGGGGCGACTATGCAGCGGAGGGACACCCGGTCTGCCGTCACCTCGTTGCAGGCCGACCCCGGATACCCGGGGTGCCGTGATGAAGGCGGGGCTCTGGATCGTCGAGGCTCGTCTTGATCTACGTGCTCGCCTCCTCCTGCCGTGCCACGCACGCCCGGAAGGGTCTGCCGGGGATTCCTCGGTAGCGGGTGCCCGGCCGCTCTCTTGTGTGGATCCACTGCGCGAAACCCGTCCTCCGGTGAATTTTCGAAGAACAGCGGCACGCCATTCAGGCCCTTCGCCGTGCCAGTCCGCGCAATTCCGGTCACCGGCAAGCTGGTTTATGCTCGCGCCGTTTGCGGCGACGACCGGTCGGCGCTGGTGCGAAGGGGTGGGTGTGCATGCGGAGGAAGCTCTGGGCCTGGGGCGGCGGGGCCGTGGCGGCGGTGGCCGGAGCGGTGGCGGTCCTGGGCGTGTCGGGCGGAGGCGGGGACGGCAACCCCACGCCGAGAGCCCGTCAGTACACCTCCTTCGCGGCCTGCCTGCTCACGGACGCCAACGGGATCACCGGCGCCCAGGCTGCACCGGTATGGGCCGGCATGCAGGACGCATCCCTGGCGACTCACGCCAAGGCCAGCTACCTGGCGGTCGCCGGGCCGGAGACGGAGGCCAACGCGCAGGCCTACGCGAACACCCTGATCCAGCAGCGTTGCGACCTCGTCCTGGCGGTGGGCAAGGGACCCGCCTCGGCGGTGCGGAAGTTGGCGCCGAGTTCGCCCGAATCCCGATTTATTACCGTCGGCTCCGGATCCACCCTGCACAACGTCCGTTTCATCGCCGCCACTTCAAAGACGCGTACCGCCGTGGCGAGAGCGATGGAAGCCGTGGTCGATGCAGCACAGAAGGAGTGAATCCACCTTTCTGTAACCCTGTAGATGTCTTTGATCCCCGATATCCCCAGGTGAATCTAAAGAAAAGTCAATGGAGTTTCCACTTATCTGGTGCTGACAGCTCACGGTGCTGTTGAGTCGGCCCGCTTGGTGATCATGTGCTGATTCTCGTCAGGAGCTGTGATGCGCTCTCGTCGTCTCCGTCGTTCCGCCCGGCGGATACGCCTGCACCGCAGGGTCGTTCGCGGCGCCACCGTCCTGGTGCTGGCCTGCCTGGCGATGATGCTGGCCGGGGAGTCGGCAGTGGCGGACGGCCGCGGGCTTCCCCCGTTGTCGGTGCCCAGCTTCTCCGACGTACTGGGCTGGCTGAAGGACCCGGCCTCCCCGCACTGGGGGCATCTGCCGCGCCAGCGGTCCGGGTCCGCCGCCGGGCACAGCCACCACGCGTCGGCGGCCTCGACCCGCGCCCACCGCGGTGTCGGACACAAGCCCGGCCACGGCAGAGGCGAACTTCCCCTCGCCAAGCCCTACACGCGCAAGGTCGCCAAGGGCCCGAGCGCCACCCGGCTCGGGTTCAACGCCAGGACCAGCAGGCGAGTGGCGGCCAAGTCCACCGCGACGTCGAACTACTTCAAGAACACGGACGGCTCCTACAGTCGCAGCTACTCCCTGCTCCCGGTCAACTACCGTGACTCGAATGGGGACTGGCAGCCCATCGACACCCATGTCGTGCGCGGAGCGCACGGCCGCTGGGCGGAGAAGGCCAACTCGCCTGCGGCGGACTTCGCCGCCACCGGTTCCGATGCCGCACTGGCCCGCCTGACCATGAGCGGCGGACGGCAGCTGTCCTACGGCCTGTCCGGAGCGAAACCCGTCGCGCCTCAGGTCTCCGGATCCACCGTCTCCTACCCCGACGTGCTGCCGGATACCGACCTGAACCTTCAGCCGACCGCGACCGGGCTGAAGGAGTCGATCGTCCTCGCCTCCTCCAGGGCGGCCGCCTCATGGGACTTTCCGCTCGACCTGAAGGGCCTCACCCCCGTCGAGCTGAAGGACGGCTCGATCGCGCTGCGCGACTCCTCCGGAAAGAACGCCGGCGAGATCCCCCCGGCCTACGCCTATGACTCCCACGTCGACCGGCATTCGGGCGAGCGAGCCACCACGCACGCCGTCCACTACACCCTGACGACCTCCGATGACCGTCCCGTGCTGCGGGTGACGCTGGACGCGGCGTGGCTGCACGCCCCCGGCCGGGTCTTTCCGGTCACTGTCGACCCCTCGTTCGACAACGAGCAGGCGATCACCACCTATGCCGAGTCGGGCAGCCCCGGCGACCACTCGATGGAGCAGGCCATCAAGGTCGGCTCCTACGACTCGGGCACGCACTCCGCAGTGTCCTACCTTCAGTTCCCCGGTCTCGGACTTGACGGCTCGCAGGTCTCGGTCTCGGCGGCCTCTCTGAGCCTGTACGACGTGTGGTCGTCGACCTGCACGGCCGAACGGTTCGACGTCGCGCCGGTCAGTTCGGCCTGGACGCCCTCCTCGATCACCTCCTACCCGGGGCCCTCTCACGGTTCGTCGATCGGCAACGCCACCCCTAACACGCCCAACGGGTGCGCGAACAGCAGCGGGGACCTCAGCAAGGGCGACTGGGTGACGGTCACGCTGTCCGCGTCGACCTTCAACACCTGGGCCTCGGCGGCCGGCGCGTCGAGCGACCACGGGCTCGCCGTCTACGCGTCGACCTCGGACGCCCTGCACTGGAAGCAGTTCGGCTCGATCTACGACGTGGCGTACTCCCCGAGCCTGATGCTGACCTACACCGGCGCCATGCTGCCGCAGGTGGTGAGCGCCAACCCGGTGAACAACGCGTCCGTCACCACGCTCACCCCGCAGCTGTCCGCGGTGGCGCACATCGACCCGAACCTGACGACGACCCAGAAGTACGACTTCCAGGTCTACAACACCTCCGGCACGAAGCTCGCCGACTCCGGCAACATCACGGCCAACTACTACAACGTGCCGGCCAACAAGCTGACCTGGGGCAAGGCCTACTACTGGGAAGTGCAGGCCTACGACGGCACCAACTACTCCCCGGGGCCGCAGTGGCAGCAGTTCACCACGCAGGTGCCCCAGCCGGTGGTCACCTCCGGCCTCTCCCAGAACACCGACGGCCACGGCTACAACCCGGCCGTCGGCAACTACACCACGTCGGCGACCGACGCGAACGTGGCGACTCCCGGCCCGTCCCTGACCGTGATCCGCGACTACAACTCCCGTGACCCGCGCATCGCCGGGGCGTTCGGCGCAGGCTGGTCCAGCGTGTTCGACGCACGCGCCACCGAGCAGTACGACTCGACGGGCGCCGTGACCGCGGTGTACGTCACCTATCCCGACGGCTCGGCCGTCGGGTACGGAAAGAACTCCGACGGGTCCTTCTCGCCCCCCGAGGGCCGGTTCGCGACCTTCAAGAGCGTGACCGGCGGCGGCTACACGCTCACCGACAAGAACGCGACCGTCTACACGTTCACCCACCAGCTGGGCTCCGGCGCCTACGGCATCTTCTCGATCACCGACGCCAACGGCCGTGCGGAGAACTTCACCTGGACCGGCAATCAGATCACCGCGATGACCTCAGCGGTCTCGCAGCGCGCCGTTCACCTGAGCTGGAACACCCCCTCGGGCGCGACGAGCCCGCACGTCGCCACCGTGACGACCGACCCGGTGACCGTGGGGCAGTCCGGGACGGCGCTGACCTGGGCGTACTCGTACACCGGTGACCAGCTGACCAAGGTCTGTTCGCCGACGGACACGGCCAACGGCACCGGCTGCACCCGGTACGGCTACACGAGCGCCTCGCAGGAGCACAGCCAGACCCTGGACCTGGACCCGAACTCGTTCTGGCCGCTGTCGGAGGCCTCCGGCACCACGGCCGCGAGCGCCGTTCTGCCCCGTGAGGGCGTGGACAACGCGACGTACAGCAACGTGACCCTGGGCCAGGCCGGTCCGCTGGCCGGCAGCACCTCGACCGCCGCCGGCTTCAACGGGACGTCCTCGTACGTCCAGCTCCCGGACCTCGGCCTCGGCAGCTCCAGCTCCCAGACGATCTCCCTGTGGTTCAAGACCGCCAAGGCGACGGCGGGCGTGCTGTTCTCCTCCTCGGACATGCCCGTACAGGCCACGGCGACCACAGGCGACTTCACGCCGTCGCTGTACGTCGGCACCGACGGCAAGCTCAACGGCCTGTTCTGGTACGGCACGACGACCACGCCCATCACCACGTCGGCCTCCGTGGCCGACAACAACTGGCACCACGTGGTCCTGTCCGGTTCCTGGACCAAGCAGACGATGTGGCTGGACGGCAGCCAGGTGGGAACCTCGGCGGGCTACGGATCCTTCGGGTTCACCGGCAACATGCCCTGGCTGTTCACCCACGCCTACCTGGGAGCCGGTTACCTCGGATCCACCTGGCCGGACCAGCCGCACGCCAACTCGTCGACTCTCTACGGCACTTACTTCAACGGGTCGATCGCCGACGCCTCCTTCTTCGGGCGCCCCCTGGTCCAGGCGGACGTCACCGCCCTCTACAAGGCGGGTACCACGTCGGCCGGCCTGCTCAGCACGGTCACGCGCCCCTCGGGCAAGATCTACGCGTCGGTGACGTACGACCCCACGACGACGGCCGTCACGCACCTGGTCGACGAGAACGGCGGCTCCTGGTCCATGGCGGCGCCGGCCGTGACGGGGTCCAGCCAGGTCTACCGCGGCGCGATTCTGGGCTCGGGGTCCGTCGGCTACTACCGGCTCGGTGAGTCGGCGGGTGCCTCCGAGGCGGTCGACGAGGAGAACTCCGGATCAGGGACGTACGCGGGCACGACGCTCGGGGTGAGCGGCCCCTTCTCCGACCAGACGGCGGCGTCCTTCAACGGCACGTCCTCGTATGTGCAGTTGCCCGTACAGTTGCTGCACACCTACACGGAGCGCAGCGTCGAGCTGTGGTTCAGGACCAGCACGCCCGGCGTCCTCGTCGGTGACCAGTCGGTCGCCGTCGCGGGAGCGACCGGCGCCTCCGGCAGCTGGACCCCGGTCCTCTACGTCGGCAGTGACAACAAGGTCCGCGGCCACTTCTGGAGCGGCAGCGGCAGCGGCGCGACCGCCTTCGGTTCCACGAGCACCGTCACCGACAACAAGTGGCACCATGTGGTCCTCACCGTGTCCGGCAGCACCCAGACGCTCTACCTGGACGGCAACCAGCAGGGCACGTACTCCGGCGCCCCGAACGACCAGGGCAACAACCACCTCTACATCGGGGCCGGCTTCGCGAAGTCGTGGATCGACTCGCCCGGCGACGTCAGCTACTTCACCGGCTCGATCGCCGAAGTGGCGCTCTACCAGCACGCCCTCTCGGGCGATGACGTGGCCTCCCACTGGGCGGCCGGCCGCAATTCATCCGGGATGGCCCCGCTGGAGACGGTGCGGGTGACCGACCCCGGCAACAAGTCGGTCACCTACCAGTACGACCCGCTGAACGGCTACCGGGTCGTCGCGCAGACCGACGGCCTGGGCAACAAGACGACGTACGGTTATGACACCGGCGGCTTCGAGCACACGGTCATCGACCCGGACGGCGACATCACGGCGATAGGCCACGATGTGCGCGGCAACGAAGTGTCCAGGGTGACCTGTCAGAACTTCGCCTCCCTGAAGTGCTCGACGACGTACACCAGTTACCTCCCCGACGACACCAGCGCACAGTTGACGCCCAACCCGCAGAACGACCTGCCGAGCACGGTGCGCGACGCACGCTCCTCGTCCAGCTCCGACAACACCTATCTGACGTCGTACAGTTACGACGCGGCGGGCAACACCACGGGGGTCACCACGCCGGCGGTGCCCGGATTCCCGCACGGCCGTACCACCTCGATCGCGTACACCGACGGCACCACCGTCGCGGCCGCCGACGGCGGGTTCGCCCCCAAGGGCCTTCCGTACCGGACGGTTTCCCCGGGCGGCGCGACCACCACGATCTCGTACTTCGAGAACGGCGACATCGCCTCCATCACCGACCCCGACGGGCAGGTCACGTCGTTCACCTACGACAACATCGGCCGGATGCTGACCAAGAAGGCCGTCTCGGACAGCTATCCGGCGGGCCTGACCACCACCTACGCCTACGACGGCGATTCGCAGATCACCGGTGAGGTGGACCCGGCGGTCACCAACCGGGTCACCAGTGCCACCCACCAGAAGTCGACCAGCACCGTCTTCGACGCCGACGGCATGGTCTCCTCCCAGACGGTCGCCGACCTCGGCGGCGGGGACACCTCACGAACCCAGTCGTACACGTACACCCCGTACGACCAGGTGAAGACCACCACGGACGCGGCCGGCGGCACGACGACGTACACCTACGACGGGTACGGCAACCAGGCGACGGTGCAGGACCCGTCCGGCAACGTGCTGTCCTACGGGTACGACCCGAACGGCAAGCTGCTCACCCAGACCCTGAAGAACTACATCGGCGACCCGGTCAACCCGTCCGCCGCGCGCGACCTCGTCGAGTCCTCCCGCGCCTACGACCCGTCGGGACGGCTGCAGTCCCTGACGGACGCCATGGGCAACGTCACGTCCTACACCTACACCGACAACGGCCTGACGGCCACGGTCACCCGCAGCGACCCGACCGGGCACCAGCACTTCGTCGAGCAGTCCAACACGTACGACGCGGCAGGAAACCTGACCTCGCAGGTCACCAACAACGGTGCCACCACCACCAACTCGACGGTGGACGCCGCCGACCGGGTCACCGCGACGACAGTGGATCCCACCGGCGTGAACCGGACCACGACCGTCTCCTACACGCCCGACGACAAGGTGGCCACCACCACCCTCACCGACGGCACCGGCACCACGCACACCACCAGCTCCACCTACGACCCGATGGGCAACCTCACCAGCCAATCGGTGCACGAGGACGGCGTGAGCCATCCCAACGCCTGGTGGAGTCTGGACCAGACCTCGGGCAGCTCGGTCTCCGACAACTCCGGCAACGGCAACACCGCCACCGCCGGCTCCGGGGTCACCTGGTCGGACGGGGCGGCCCACTTCAACGGATCGACCGGCGGCTCGGGCAGCGTCATCGCGACCAACGGGCCCGTGCTGAACACCGCCTCCTCCTACACCGTCTCCGCCTGGGTGAACCTCTCCGACGCCTCCACGTACCGGACGTTCGTGGCCCAGGGCGGCACCAACCGGGCGTCGTTCTACCTCCAGTACTCGCTGGCCGACAACAGTTTCCGTCTCCACGCGGCCAGCCAGGACCTCGCCTCGCCCTCGGCGTTCTACGACGCCGTCGCCCCGGCACACGCGGCGCTGAACACCTGGACGCACCTGGTGGGTCAGCTCGACGCGAGCACCGGAACGCTGAAGCTGTACGTCAACGGCGCCCTCGCCGCGACCGCGAGCGACCCCTCGCCGTGGAGCGGGACCGGCCCGCTGTCCATCGGCGGCACCGAGACCGCGGGCGGCACCGTCACCGATGCGGTCGCCGGTTCGGTCGACAACGTGCAGGTCTACCAGCGGGCCCTGTCCGCCGGCGAGATCTCGGCCCTGTACTCCAAGGGCCGCAACGGCGGCACCGCGTCCTCCTCGGACCAGGCCACCACGCGCTGGCAGCTCGACCAGCGCGGCCTGCCGCTGTCGATGACCGACCCCGACACCAACACCACCTACTTCAGCTACGACGAAGCGGGCAACCTCGCCGTCACCACCGCCCCCGCCGTCCAGGCCGAGTCCGACGGCGGCGCGCCCGGCCTGGTCCACCCCACGAGCTACACGGGCTACGACACCTTCGGTGGGCCCACCGAGGCCGAGGGCCCGGGCGGAGTCGACACCACCGTCACCACCACCTACGACGCCGTCGGCCGTGTGAACTCCCGGATACTCCCCGACTACACCCCGCCGGGCAGCTCCACCGTCATCAGCGACGCGACCACGTCGTACCAGTACGACGACGCAGGCAACGTCAAGAGCGTCACCGATCCGCTCCAGCACACCACCACGGACCTCTACGACCAGCTCGGCGACCTGGCCCGGACCACCGACGCCAACAACGGTGTCACCCACACGGTCTACGACACCAACGGCGAGGTGCAGTCCCGGACCGACCCCGAAGGCGGCCAGACGCAGGCCACCTACGACTACCTGGGCCGGCCCCTGACCGCCACCTCCCTGGAGCGGTACCCGACGGCGGCCGCCCTGACCACCAACAACTCCTACACGGCCTCCTCGCTGAACCCCGGCGGTGCGTTCCTCGCCTCCACCACGACCCCGGACGGCGTCACCACCGGCTACGGCTACGACGCGGTCGGCGAAAGCACCCAGGTCACCGACGGCGCCGGCAACACCACCCATGCGGCGTACGACGGCCAGGGACGCAAGACCACCGTCACCCTCCCCGACAACACCCAGAACACCGTCACCTACGACCAGCTCGGCAACCCCGTGCGGGTCGCTTCGCTCGACACCGACCACAGCACCGTCCTGTCCTCGCAGTCGGCGACCTACGACGGGGCCGGTCTGCTGCTGTCGGCCACCGACGCCCGTCAGCACACCAGCACCTACACCCACGACGCCCTCGGACACGTGACCGGCGAGACCCAGCCGGTGGACGACACACACTCCATCACGACCTCGTTCGGCTACGACGCCGTCGGCTACGGCACGCGCTTCACCGACGGCCGCGGCAACAGCACCTACTACACCTACAACGTGTGGAACCTGCCCGAGTCGACCGTCGAACCGGCCGTGACCACCTCCACCTACAGCTACACCGGTGCGGCCGACTCGACCTTCACCACCGCCTACGACGCCGACGGGCGCCCGGTCACCCGGACCGCCCCCGGCGGAGTGACCGCCACCACCGGCTACGACAACGTCGGCAACGTCACCTCCCAGTCCGGCACCGGAGCCGAGGCGGCCACCGCCGACCGCACCTTCACCTACGACCACGACAACCGGATGCGCAGCGCGGTCACCGCCGCGATCGGCACGACCACCGCCGCCACCGACGAGAGCTTCACCTACGACGACCGCGGCGACCTGCTGACCACCAGCGGATCGGCCGGAACCGGCTCCTTCGCCTACAACGGCGACGGACTCCTCACGGCGCGCACCGACGCCGCCGGCACCACGTCCTACGGCTACGACAACAACGACCGGCTCGCCAACCTGACCGACCCGGCCACCGGCACCCTCCTCACCTACGGCTACAACACCCTCAACCAGCCGGCCGGCATCCAGTACGGAACCGGCGGAGACACCCGCTCCTACGGCTACGACCACCTGCACCGGCTGACCACCGACACGCTCAAGACCCCCAGCGGCAACACCGTCGCCTCCATCGCCTACGGCTACGACCCCAACGGCAACGAGACCAGCAAGACCACCACCGGACTCGCCGGCGCCGCGAACAACACCTACATCTACGACTACGCGGACCGACTGACCTCCTGGGACAACGGCAGCACCACCACCGCGTACGCGTACGACGACTCCGGCAACCGCATCCGCGTCGGCTCCGACGTCTACACCTACGACGCCCGCGACCAGCTCACCAGCGACGGACAGAACACCTACACCTACAGCGCTCGGGGCACCCTTACCCACCAGTCCGGCACCTCCGGCGCGACCGACTTCGCCTCCGATGCCTTTAACCAGCAACTGACCCAGGGCAGCCGGACCTACCTCACCGACGCCCTCGGCCGGGTCATCACCGACACCGCGGGCGGCGGGGCGACCAGGACCTTCACCTACTCCGGCGTCGGCAACAACCTTGCGTCCGACGGTACGAGCACCTACACCTGGACACCCGGAGACGGCCTGGTGGGCATCGGCACACCGGGCGGCACCCCCGCGACCGCCACTCTGGCCTACACCGACCAGCACGACGACGTGGTCGGCGACTTCACCGCCACCGGCTCCGCCCTGACCGCCTCCACCGGCTACGACCCCCTCGGCAACGTCACCGGCACCACCGGTACCCCCAGCGGCAACCTCGGCTACCAGTCGGGCTGGACCGACAACGCCACCGGCAAGGTCAACATGGCCTCCCGCTGGTACAACCCCGCCACGGGCCAGTTCATGAACAAGGACACCGCGTCCCTGAACCCCGTGCCGAACTCGGCGGCCGCCAACCCCTTCGCCTACGTCGACGACAATCCCCTCACCCGCACCGACCCCACGGGCCAGAGCTGGCTCGGCGACGCCTGGAACAGTGTCAGCCACGGTGCGAGCCGCGCCTGGAACGGATTCACCAGCGCGGTGAGCTCGGGCTGGAACGCCGTCACCCACTACGCCAGCGAGGCATATGACTGGGTGTCGGACGAGCTCTCCAGCGCCTGG
Source organism: Streptomyces sp. NPDC001980 (assembly GCF_040296885.1). Taxonomy (NCBI): domain Bacteria; kingdom Bacillati; phylum Actinomycetota; class Actinomycetes; order Kitasatosporales; family Streptomycetaceae; genus Streptomyces; species Streptomyces sp. NPDC001980. The sequence goes on from NZ_JBEOYD010000016.1 coordinate 185,286, forward strand.
AACACCGTGAGCGGCTGGGCCGGCGACGCCTATGACGCGGCATCGCGTGCGTTCGACCGGGAAATGGCCTCACTGGACCGGCAGATCGCCAGCCTCAACCGGCAGATCGCCGAGCTCAACAGGGAGATCGCCGACGCGAAGGCCGTGGCCAAACGCAAGGCCTCCAGTCTGAGACGGATCGCGGCGAACGCCGTGAGTCACGCCGCGCACAGTACCTACCAGGCCGTGGCCAAGCGCGTGAACACCACCACGACCTTCTTCAAGAACCACGCTGCCGCCATCGCGTCGTTCGCCGTCTCCACGGTGGTCTTCGCCGGCTGCGAAGCCGCCGTCACCGCGGGCAGCGGAGGAACCCTGGCCATCCCCGGCGCCGTCGCCTGCGGCGCGCTCGCCGGAGCGGCCGCCGGTCTCGTCGACCAGGGCAGCAAGTGCATGGGCGGACAGAAGGGGGCCTGCTCGGTCAGCGCCTTCGCCACCTCCACCGTGCTGGGCGCCGTGGGCGGTGCCGTCGGCGGTGGCATCGGCGGAGCGCTCGGCGGCAAGCTCGCGGAGTCGGCGCTCGGCGACGCGCTGCCCAAACTGGTCACCAACACCCTGGAAGGCGCCACTATCGGCGGCATATCCGGCGGCGCCACCGGCGCGGCCGACTACGGCCTCACCTGCTCCGAGACCCACGCCGGCTGCTCCTGGTCCGGCGCGGCGGCCGCCACGGCCGACGGCGCGGCGTCCGGTGCCGTCGGCGGTGCCGCGGGCGGTGTCCTCGCCACCGCGGGCGGGAAGCTGTTCGGCGGCAGCGGCTGCGGCGCCACCCACAGCTTCACCGGCACCACAGAGGTCGTGATGGCCGACGGCTCCACGCGGCCCATCGAGAAGGTCAAGGTCGGCGACAAGATCAAGGACTCCGTCCCCGGCGCGAAGGGCACGCAGTCCCACACCGTCACGCGGGTCATCGTCACCCACACCGACCACGACTTCGTGGACGTCACCATCGCCCCCACGAAGCCGACCTCGAAGCCCAAGCCCGGCCTCGGCAGGCGAATCCTGACCAGGGCGGCCCTCGGCCTCGCCGCCTCCGCGGCCGTCGTCACCACCGCCGCCGGCATCTCCCACCCGCACACCCCCGCCGACCACCAGCAACTGGCCGCCGCCACCGTGGCCGAGGCCCCGTCCGCCACCTCCTCCGGCGGGGGCACCCTCACCACCACCTACCACCACCCCTTCTACGACCAGACCCAGTCCGCCTTCGTCGACGCCGAGGACCTCCACCCCGGAGACACCCTCCAGACCCCGACCGGCCCGGCAACGGTCACCGCGGTCCGCCTCTACCACGCACACACGACGACGTACGACCTGACGATCGGTGACCTCCACACGTACTACGTGGAGGCCGGGGACACCCCGGTCCTCGTACACAACTGCGGCGGGGCGCAGAGCACAAACGGAAAGCCGCACTCGACTAAGTGCACCTGTGCCACCGGTGGAAGCCCGCGTATTCCGCCGAACCCGTACGGGCGGCGCGGAAATCCGGCGACCCTGTCGCAGTTGGACGACGTCCGCGATGAGCTTCTGGATGCAAATCCTGACTGGAATCACGTGGCTGGTGGGCGCGATCGGGCGACCGGTCAGGAGCTGCCGGAACGCGCGGTCTACGGATCCAATCCAAACGAGCCGAGATTCCCGGACCTTACGTTCGAACTACCAGACGGAAGCCCGTTCTACGTCAACACGGTGGACACACTCGCTGATGGCGTTACTGCAGACCCGCGAGAGATGGGAAATGCCATCGATATCTATCTGTGGGGCAAGGGGCCAATTCTGATGATTCCCAAGACGAAATAGTGGCGAAAGTTCCCGTGGTACTCCAGGCAGATCGCGGATTGCATGCCGGATCTGCCTGGAGTATTGTCGCCTCGGGACTACGAACTACTGGAGCTGGTCATGGTGAAGACCAAGCAGGCTCAGATTCTCCTTCTGGAGGAGGATGAGAGTCGCATTGTCGAGGCGATACATGAGAGGTTCCCATCAGTCAGGTTCATCAACAACGTCCCCTGGATTTCCGCCGACGCCCCGCCCGCTCACGAGTCATTGTCTGAATGCGGAAGCACAGTAGCGATCTGGAATCCTGTTGTATTCCCGGAGTTGCCGGTCGATGTTCGGAGCAACGGCATGATTTTCGGGCCGCAGGTCGGTCCTGTCGTTCAATGGGTGCGGAGCCGTGAGATAACGCCGGGCGTTCTTGATGCCGGTCGATGGGCTGCGTCATGGAGCGACTCAACAGATCCGGCTATGGTCGATTTCATTGGCGAACTGTGGAAGATCCTGCAGAAGTACACGTCGAACAAGCTGCGTCATGTGGATGCCGTATCAGGTGACATGGTGTCTCAACGCCGGTTCAGGGTCGGGCCCGAAGCCGGCGCCAAGGCGATTTCGGGGGAGATCGCTCTCGTCAGCACGCAATCCGGATTGCTTCCCGAAACGTGATGGAGCGCTTGTAGCGGCAAGCGACCACAAATCAGGAGCCGGCTTCCCGTGGACCGGGGCGGACGGCCTACGTTCCGTCGCACGTACTGTGCGGCGCTGCCTCTGTCGCGGCGCATGGCGCTCAGTCCCCTGCGTCTCGCATGGTGCTGGCTCCTGGAGCCGTCGGGTGCGGGCGACGAACCGTGCAGCTGCGGTCCCATGCTCGCTGGGCGCAAGGCTACAGCCAGGACCGGCCGTGGACCGAAGCCGGAAGTGCACCTTCGGTTCCGTTTCAGTGAGCTTCCCAGGGCGGGAAGGTTCCAACTTGTCCCGATCTCCCGGGAGTTTGCGGAGTCTCGTCCCTCGCTGGAGCGCGCCGTTCGCCTCGCAGCATGACGTTCCGTTCCGGGGCTCCTCGGCGGAAAAAGAGTTGGCCTCCCACTGAGGCGTGTGGATAGTGTTACCTCGGTCCGAAGGGGCCAATGGTTGCCGTTGTTGGCTGAGCGTGATTGGGGAGGTGTGACCGATGGCTGTTGTTGCGATGGGCGCTGCCCGCATCCGGAAGTTCATCAAGTCCACTTCCGTGGCCTCCGGCTGACCTCTCTCTTCTCCCGCGCCAGTGAGCGCGGTGCCGGGGCCACCCTTGTGAAGGGTCCCCCTTGTCTCTCTCTTCCTTCCAGCTTCCTCCTTCGCATCCTCTCGCCCGGTACGGCTGGGATGCGGACTGGGAGACCGAGTTCGCCCCGTACGCGGAGCAGGGTCTCCTGCCTGGTCGTGTCGTACGTGTCGATCGCGGCCAGTGCGACGTCATCACTCCCGCCGGCACCGTCCGTGCCGACACCGAGTTCGTCGTCCCTCGCGACCCCATGAAAGTCGTGTGTACGGGGGACTGGGTCGCCGTCGACCCCGAAGGTGACGATCCGCGGTATGTGCGGACGCTGCTGCCCCGCCGCACGGCCTTCGTGCGCTCCACCTCCTCCAAGCGGTCCGAGGGGCAGATCCTCGCCGCCAACGTCGACCACGCGATCATCGCGGTGTCCCTCGCCGTCGAACTCGACCTCGGCCGCATCGAACGGTTCCTGGCGCTGGCCTGGGAGTCCGGGGCGCAGCCGGTCGTGGTCCTCACCAAGGCCGACCTGGTCCCGGACCCGGTGACCCTCGCGCACCTCGTCCAGGACGTCGAGACGACGGCCCCGGGCGTGCCGGTCCTCACGATCAGCGCGCACGCGGGCGACGGCCTGGCCGCGCTCGTCGCCCTCGTCGGCTCCGGTACGTCCGTGCTGCTCGGCCAGTCCGGCGCCGGCAAGTCCACCCTCGCCAACGCGCTCCTCGGGGAGGACGTGATGGACGTCCGGGCCGCCCGGGACGTCGACGGCAAGGGCCGCCACACCACCACCACCCGCAACCTCCTCGCGCTCCCCGGCGGGGGCGTGCTGATCGACACGCCCGGACTGCGGGGCGTGGGGCTGTTCGACGCCGAGACCGGCGTCGGGCAGGTGTTCGCCGAGATCGAGGAACTGGCGGCGGAGTGCCGGTTCTCCGACTGCGGACACGGGAGCGAACCGGGCTGCGCGGTCCGCCTCGCGGTGGAGACCGGGGACCTGCCCGTGCGCAGGCTGGAGAGCTACCGCAAGCTCATGCGGGAGAACCAGCGGATCGTCGCGAAGACCGATGCGCGACTCCGGGCCGAGATCAAGAAGGACTGGAAGAAGAGGGGCGCGGAGGGGAAGGCGGCGATGGAGGCGAAGAGGGGGCGGTGGCGGTAGGGGGCTGACCGCGGACGCGTGGGGGCTGGTCGCGCACACGCGGCGGCAGCCGCGCATGACACCAGCCCCACGCCGGCGGCGGGGCGCGTCCGCAGCACCACGTCCGAATCCCGCCAGCCCCACCCTCCGCCATCACCCACACTTGAAGGCGTGATGGACGAAGACACCAGGTACGAGGCGGTCCGCAGCCGTGACGCCCGGTTCGACGGCGCGTTCTTCTTCGCCGTCGAGACCACCGGCATCTACTGCCGTCCCAGCTGCCCCGCCGTCACCCCGAAGCGGCGCAACGTCCGCTTCTTCCCCACCGCGGCCGCCGCGCAGGGCTCCGGCTTCCGGGCCTGCCGCCGGTGCCGCCCGGACGCGGTCCCCGGCTCCGCCGAGTGGAACGTCCGTGCCGATGTCGTCGGCCGGGCCGTACGGCTGATCGGCGACGGCGTGGTGGACCGGGAGGGCGTCGGCGGGCTCGCCGACCGGCTCGGCTACAGCGCCCGCCAGGTCCAGCGGCAGCTCACCGCCGAGCTCGGCGCCGGCCCCGTCGCCCTCGCCCGGGCCCAGCGGGCGCACACCGCGCGCACGCTGCTCCAGACCACCGAGCTGCCGATCACGGAGATCGCGTTCGCGAGCGGCTTCGCCAGTGTGCGGCAGTTCAACGACACCGTCCGCGCCGTGTACGCCACCACCCCGAGCGGGCTGCGCGCATCCACGCCCGGCGGCCGCGGCGCACGGCGCGGCTCCCCGGCCGCCGGCATCCCGCTGCGACTCGCCCACCGCGGCCCCTACCAGTCCGGCCCCGTCTTCGACCTGCTGGAACGCGAGGCCGTGCCCGGTGTGGAGGAGGTCACCGGCGCCCCCGGCACGCGTACCTACCGCCGCACCCTGCGGCTGCCGTACGGCCATGCCGTCGTCGCCGTCGAGGAGCGGACCGGCACGACTCGCGCGACCGGTACGGGCCTCGGCGCCCACCCCGGCGGCTGGCTCGAAGCCCGGCTGCGCCTCACCGACCCGCGCGACCTGGCCACCGCCGTACAGCGGCTGCGCCGGCTGTTCGACCTCGACGCCGATCCGTACGCCGTCGACGAGCGGCTCGCCGAGGACCCGCGGCTCGCTCCGCTGGTCGCCGCCCGGCCGGGGCTGCGGTCACCCGGCGCCGCGGACCCGGCCGAGGCAGCCGTACGGGCCCTCGTCGGCACCGCCGGCGCCGAGCGGCTGGTACGGCGGTACGGCAAGACGCTGGACGCCCCGTCCGGCGGCCCCACCCACCTCTTCCCCGAGCCCGCGGTGCTCGCGGGAGCGGAGCCCGACGGCAGCCTCGGCGCGCTGGCCGCGGCGCTCGCCGACGGGAAGCTGCGGCTGGATCCGGGCGCCGACCGGGACGAGGCGGAGGCGGTGCTGCGGGCCCTGCCCGGGATGGACCCGGCGGCCGTCGCCACCATCCGCGTCCGCGCCCTCGCCGACCCCGACGTCGCGCTGCCCGGCCTGCCCGGGCTCGACGTACCGGACGAGTGGCGGCCCTGGCGGTCGTACGCCGTCCGGCATCTGCTGGTGGAAGGAGAGTCGAGGAACTGATGGGTACCACGTACTGGACGCGGATCGCTTCGCCGGTCGGGGAGTTGCTCCTCACCGCCGACGCCGCCGGGGCACTGACCTCCCTGTCCGTCCCCGGGCAGAAGGGCGGCCGGAGCGTCGAGGCGGGGTGGCTGTCCGATCCCGGCCCGTTCCGGGCCGCCGAGGAACAGCTCGCCGCCTACTTCGCCGGTGAACTCAAGGAGTTCCGGCTGGAGTCGAGCGCGCACGGTACCGAGTTCCGGGAGCGGGTGTGGAACGCGCTCGACAGCGTTCCGTACGGGGCGACGACGACGTACGGGGAGATCGCCGCGCGGATCGGGGCCTCCCGGATGGCGGTTCGGGCGGTCGGCGGGGCGATCGGGGCCAACCCGTTGCTGATCGTGCGGCCTTGCCACCGGGTGATCGGGGCGGACGGGACGATGACCGGGTATGCGGGGGGAGTTGAGCGGAAGGTGCGGTTGCTGACGTTGGAGGGCGCGGTGCGCTGAGGCGGAGGTGGGGACGCTCACCGGCGCTTGCCGGGTGCCGCTGCGCCCACCCGTGCCGCCAGGGGGCACCTCCCAGGCCCTTAAGGCACTGGGGGAGGCACGATTGCCCGCAGCTGTGTACGTGGGACGCGGCTGGGGGTACCCCCGGCCGAAGGCTGGGGGAGGAACTGCGCGCTCAGCCCCCACCCACCCGCAGCCACACCACCACCGCCACCACCCCTCCGCTCCCGCCCACCCACAGCCGAACAGACAACGAACAGGCACCGTCCCCACCTCTTCCGGTCCACCCTCCCTGCGCGTTCCGCCACCCGGGTGGTCTCGCGGTCGAGTCGCTGTTCAGGCCACCCCCCATATGTCACCTTCCCCTCCTGTAGGCCTCGGAAGGGCGGGTGTGGATGGGCAAGGTCGGGCGAGTGCTCGCGGTGGCGTTGTTGTCGGTGATGGGGGTGACCGGGCGGGCCGGTGCCGACCCGGATCCCTCGCTCTGGGCCGGGAGCTGGGAGGCCGCGCCCTCCGGTACCGAACCGGCGGTGCCCGGCGCCGCGTACCGCAACGTCGTTCACCTCAGCGTCGGAGGCAGCGAGGTGCGGGTGAGGGTCAGCAACCGGCTCGGCAGCGCCCCGCTGCGGCTCGGCGCCGTCACCGTCGCCCTGCGACAGGGCGACGGCCCGGCCGCCGTACCCGGCTCGATGCGCGCCGCCACCTTCGCGGGCGCCGCCACCGCCGTCGTACCCGTCGGACAGGACCTGGTCAGCGACCCGGTGCCGCTCGCCGTCCCGGCCGCCGCCGACCTGCTGGTCAGCGTCGAGACCCCGGGCGACTCCGGGCCCGCCACCTTCCACCGGGTCGCCCTCCAGACCAGCTATCTCGCCGAGGACGGCACCGGGCGGGCCGACGACGAGGACGGCGGCGCCTACACCCGCACCACCGGCCACTGGTACTACGTCACCGGCGTCGACGTGCATGCCGTGACCCGCGGCACCGTGGTCGCCTTCGGCGACTCCCTCACCGACGGCAACGGCACCAGCATGGACGCCAACCACCGCTGGCCCGACCGCCTCGCGGAGCGGCTGCGGTCCTTCCGGGTCGGCGTCCTCAACGCCGGTATCTCCGGCAACCGGCTCCTGCTCGACAGCACCGGAGGACCGGGGGCCCTCACGCGCCTGGACGCCGACGGGCTCGACCGGAGCGGGGTGCGGACCCTGGTCGTCCTCGAAGGCATCAACGACATCAAGGGCACCCCGGAGACCACGGACCCCGCCGACTTCGTGCGGGCCTACCGGACCATCGTGGCCCGCGCCCACGAGCGGGGGATCCGGGTGGTCGGCGCGACCCTCACCCCGTACGCCGGGTACAGCGGGTACACCGACGCCCGGGAGGCCGTACGGCTGCGGGTGAACGCGCTGATCCGCACCGGACACGTCTTCGACGCGTACGTCGACTTCGACGCCGTCGTACGGGATCCGCAGCAGCCCGGCCGCATTCTGCCCGCCTACGACCCCGGCGACCACCTGCACTTCAACGACACCGGCACGCGCGCCCTCGCCGACGCCGTCCCGCTCGACGACCTGCTCTGAGCACCCACTCCGAGCACCCACTCCGCGCACTCAGCCGGCCCAGATCACCGCCGTCAGCCAGCCGGCCGTGACGAGCAGGCAGGCGAAGAGCTCGGCCAGGACGCTGGAGCCGCCCGCGTTCATCGCGGTGCGCAGGGCGGCCCGCGCCTCGGCGGGCCGGCCGAGACGGAGGCGTTCGTGCAGGTAGATCCCGGCCATGAACCCGGGGATCGCGCCGAGGACGGGGAGCAGGACGAAGCCGAGGACGGCGCCGGTTCCGGCGTACACGCCCATCCGGGGGGTGGCACCGCTCGCCCGGAGCCGGCGCGGGGGCAGGGCCCAGCGGACCACCAGCGCCGCCAGCAGCACCAGGGTCGCCCCGATCAGCACCGACCAGGCCACCGGGCGCGGGTCGTACAGCGCCCACCACAGCACCGCGGCCCACACCAGCCCCGTCCCCGGCACCCCGGGCACCAGCACTCCGCACAGGCCGAGCACCAGGACCAGGCCGACCAGCAGGAGTTCCCCTGCTCCCATCTGCCCAGAGTGCCGGACGGCCGGACGATGCGCAGGTCAGTTCCGGGTCACCCAGCCCCGCTCGTACGCGTGCCAGCCCAGCTGCATGCGGGTCGACACCCCGGCCAGCCCCATCAGCCGCCGCACCCGGCGCTGCACGGTCCGCAGGCCCACATCGAGCTGCTTGGCCACGCTGGCGTCGGTCAGGCCGGCCAGCAGGAGCGACAGCACCTCCAGGTCGGTGGCGTCGGGGCCGTCCGGCTCCTCCTCGCGCACCCCGGTCGCGCCGAGGCGCAGCGGCAGCGCCTCCCGCCACACCGACTCGAACAGGGCGCAGAGGAGTTCCAGCAGACCGCTGGCGTGCACCACCAGGGCCGCGGGTTCCGGGGCGTGCGAGGTGAGGGGGACCAGTGCCAGCGCGCGGTCGGCGACCACCAGCTTCGTCGGCACCCGCTCCACCACCCGCACCTGCTCGTCCCGGCCCAGCGCCGCCGCCAACTCCGGGACGGCGTCCGGCAGGTCGAGCGCCGACCGCTCCACCACCACCCGGTAGCGCACGCCCCGGTGCGCGGCCTGCTCCTCCGCGTCGTTCTCCGTCCCGGCGACGGCCACCGGCTTGTCCGTGACCAGCGCGCACACCTCGTCCAGGGCGCCCAGCTGGAGCTGGAGGAACCGCCGGGCGACGGCCGGGGCGCCGGTCACCACCTCCACCAGGTCGTGCACCGCGGGCTCGGCGGCCGCCGCCCGGTACTCCTCCGCGAGCAGCGCCGCCGCCAGTTCCGCCTTCTCCAGCTCGTGCCGCTGCTGGGTGAGCAGCGCGCCCAGCGCGACCCCGGGCGGCGCCGCCACCCAGCGGCCCGGCCGGCCCGAGGACTGGGCCGCCAGCCCGTGCCGCTCCAGCCGGCGCAGCGCGCGCTCGGTGTCCGGCTCCGCCAGCGTCAGACGCCGCGCCAGACCGGGCACGTCGGCGGCGCCCGCGGACACCAGCGCCCGGTACGCCGACTCGTCCCGTTCGTCCAGCCCCAGCGCTGCCAGCATCGACCCGTGTCCCTCCCTCGAAGCCCGGTGGCCTGGCGGGAACCGGCCACGGCGCAAACCCGCCGCGACCCATCATCGCCGTACCGCGGGTCACTCTGCCAAGATCACGTCACCGCAGCACCTTCGCACGGGAAACCGATCCGTCGTTCACAGCTGACCACCAGGAAGACCCGTCACAATCTGGCCTTCCGGTCGGCGCCGTGGCGTTCGGCCGTGCGAACGGTGACCGGCCCCATGACGCGCGTACGCGTAGGGGATCCGGGGCCGGTCACTCCGGTGTCGCCGGGTGGTTCTCCCGTGGGGGGTGGGACCACCCGGCGACTCACACGTGTCAGCACCGGCACTCCCTGCACTCCCGTCAACCCCTGTCCGGCGTGCCTCGTCCGTGTCGTCCGCGTCATCCGTCTCCTCCGCGCCGTCCGTCTCGCGCGTGTCGTGGATTCCCTTTCCTCGTGCGGGTGTTCGGGATGTCCCTCGCCGCGCCGTTCGAGAGGGAGTCGGGTGCGGGATTTTCCTGATGCCCCGTTTTCATCCGGCCCGTGCGGTGGACAATTAGGGGCATGAGCCAGCCAGGGGGTAGGCCCACCCGTCACGACGACGACTGGTGGGGGCAGTTGTACGACGACTCCACCGACGACACCGGACCCACGCCCGCACCCGATTCCCTGGACGACCGCTTCGCCTCGGCGAAGAAGACGGTGGGGGGACGGCGGGGCGTCACCGTGGAACCGGGCGACGAGCAGCCACCGCCGACCGTGCCGGCCCAGCGGGCGCCCGCCGCCCCCGCCGAGGACACCAGGACCGTTCCGCGGACCTGGCCCTGGGACGAGGAGGACCAGGAACCGCTGGAGCCGGACGACGACCCGGCGGACCTCCACCCCGCCACCCGGCTCGACCTGACCGGGCCGCCCTCGCCTGCCGCCCCGGAGACCCTGGAGACCCCGGAGGCCTCGGCTGCCGTGGCCGTCCCCGCCGCCGCCTCGGCCTCCTCCGTGGACTACGTCGGCTCCGGCCCGCCCACCTACGACGCCGAGCCCACCGCCCTGCCCGCCGCCGACCCCGACGAACTCGACGACCTGGTCGCCGACACCGTCCTGGACGGCGCCCGGTACGGCGCCTGCACCCTGCGGGCCGTCTCACAGCGCGGCGACTCCGCCCGGTACCGGGGTGAACCGCGCCGCGACGCCCTGCTCACCGCCCGGTTCGGGGCCGGCGAGCAGGCCCTGGTCCTCGTCGCGATGTCCACCGGCGCCCGGGCCACCCCCGGCGCGCACCGGGCCGCCGCCGAGCTGTGCGAGTGGATCGCCCGGGCCGTGGGCCGCAGCCACCGGCGGCTCACCGAGGACATCCAGGCGGCCCGGCGCGGCGACCTCAAGTCCGGGCTGCACCGGCTCACCGACCGCAGCCTCGGCAAGCTCCGCGCCAGCGCCGCCGAACAGGGCATCGCCCCCGAGGAGTACGCGGCCAGCCTGCGCTGCCTCCTCCTCCCCGCCCACCCCCAGTGCCGTACCCGCGTCTTCTTCGGGGTCGGCGAGGGCGGGCTGTTCCGGCTGAGGGGCGGCGAGTGGCAGGACATAGAACCGCGCGTCGACACCGACACCGCCGGCGAACCCGTGCTCGGCTTCGGCTCGCTGCCCTCCGAGACCCCGCAGGGCGACCGGCTCACCATGGACCTGGGCATCCCGACCCCGCCGAGCCCCTACGAACCGGCCCCCGAGCCGCCCCGCGACCCGTTCCTGTTCCGGGCCTCGGTAGCCCGCCCGGGTGATGCTCTCGTGATGTGCACGGGCGGCCTCGCCGACCCGCTGCGCGGCGAGCCCGCACTCTGCGCCTACCTGGCCCGACGCTGGTCCGGCCGCACCCCGCCGGGCCTCGCCGCGTTCCTCGCCGACGCCCAGGTCCGGGTCAAGGGGTACGCCGACGACCGTACGGCGGCGGCCGTCTGGGAGGCGTGAGCGCGTCCTCTGTGGATACATGGAAGGGCATCGCGGGGGGAAGCCGGAGAATCCGCGGAGCCGAAGGGTGCCCGACCGCCATGGCCAAGCAGAACGTCGCCGAACAGTTCGTCGACATCCTCGTCCGCGCCGGGGTGCGCCGTCTCTACGGCGTCGTCGGCGACAGCCTCAACCCGGTCGTGGACGCCGTCCGCCGCAACTCCGCCATCGACTGGATCCACGTCCGGCACGAGGAGACCGCCGCCTTCGCGGCCGGCGCCGAGGCCCAGATCACCGGCACGCTGGCGGCCTGCGCCGGCTCCTGCGGCCCGGGCAACCTGCACCTCATCAACGGCCTGTACGACGCCCACCGCTCGATGGCGCCCGTCCTCGCCCTCGCCTCCCACATCCCCTCCAGCGAGATCGGCCTCGGCTACTTCCAGGAGACCCACCCCGACCGGCTCTTCCAGGAGTGCAGCCACTACAGCGAGCTGATCTCCAACCCGCAGCAGATGCCCCGGCTGCTCCAGACCGCCATCCAGCACGCGGTCGGCCGCAGCGGGGTGAGCGTGGTGAGCCTGCCCGGTGACATCGCCGACCAGCCCGCCCCGGAGCAGTCCGCCTCGGCGGCCATCGTCACCTCCCGGCCCACCGTCCGCCCCGGCGACGCCGAACTCGACAAGCTGGTCGCGATGATCGACGCGGCCGACAAGGTGACCCTGTTCTGCGGCAGCGGCACGGCGGGCGCCCACGCGGAGGTCATGGAGCTGGCCGAGAAGATCAAGTCCCCGGTCGGACATGCCCTGCGCGGCAAGGAGTGGATCCAGTACGACAACCCGTACGACGTCGGCATGAGCGGGCTGCTCGGCTACGGCGCCGCCTACGAGGCCACCCACGAGTGCGACCTGCTGATCCTGCTCGGCACCGACTTCCCGTACAACGCCTTCCTCCCCGACGACGTGCAGATCGTTCAGGTTGATGTGCGCCCCGAGGTCCTTGGCCGCCGCTCCCGCCTCGACCTGGCGGTGTGGGGCGACGTGCGCGAGACGCTGCGCTGCCTGGTGCCGCGGGTGCGGGCCAAGACGAACCGGCGCTTCCTCGACCGGATGCTGAAGAAGCACGCGGACGCGCTGGAAGGAGTGGTGAAGGCGTACACGCGGAAGGTCGAGAAGCACGTCCCGATCCATCCGGAGTACGTGGCCTCGGTGCTCGACGAACTCGCCGACGACGACGCGGTGTTCACCGTCGACACCGGCATGTGCAACGTCTGGGCGGCCCGCTACCTCTCGCCCAACGGCCGCCGCCGGGTCATCGGTTCCTTCTCGCACGGCTCGATGGCCAACGCGCTGCCGATGGCGATCGGCGCCCAGTTCACCGACCGGCGGCGGCAGGTCGTGTCGATGTCCGGGGACGGCGGATTCGCCATGCTGATGGGCGACTTCCTGACCCTGGTCCAGTACGACCTGCCGGTGAAGGTGGTCCTGTTCAACAACTCCGCGCTGGGTATGGTCGAGTTGGAGATGCTGGTCGCGGGGCTGCCCGCGTACGGCACCGGCAACACCAACCCCGACTTCGCCGCCGTCGCCCAGGCCTGCGGCGCCTACGGGGTGCGGGTCGAGAAGCCGAAGCAGCTCGCCGGCGCGCTCAGGGACGCCTTCCGGCACAAGGGCCCGGCCCTGGTCGACGTGGTGACCGACCCCAACGCGCTGTCCATCCCGCCGAAGATCAAGGCCGAGATGGTCACCGGCTTCGCGCTCTCCGCGTCCAAGATGGTCCTCGACGGCGGCGTGGGCCGGATGGTCCAGATGGCCCGCTCCAACCTGCGCAACGTGCCGCGGCCGTGACCAGGGGCATCGCTCAGTCGGTGGGCACCCACTGGCGGGCGCCGTCGACGGAGCCGTACCAGTAGTGCGGCAGGCCCTTGATGGAGCTGGTGCGGAACGGCCGGCCGTGGTCGTCGATCCGGACCGTGCCGCTGCGGCCCTGTGACGACCAGTCGAGTTCGAGGTACCAGCGGCAGTCGCAGCCCACGGTGCTCGCCTTGACGCGCAGCACCTCCGGGTCCGTGGCGGAGACCCGGTAGGGCAGGTGCATGGTCGAGACCGTCTGCCCGTCGGGGCCCTCACCGGCCACCGGGCGGGCGATGGGGCGGTCCTTGTCCAGGTTCACGTCGAAGTACCGCGGAGTGAGCCCGCCGCCGCAGCCGTCGGCCATGGAGTAGGCGATGCCGGGCGCGGGAGCCGTACGGCCGACGACGCGCACCCGCAGCGCCTCCAGGACGACGGCGGTGGACGAACGGCCCTGCACGGAGACCTCCACGATCGTGTTGCCGCCGTGCACCGCGCCCTGCGTGGCCGCCCAGGTGCCGGCGTCCTGCGGGGCGGGCGGCGGCGGGACCTGGGCCGGCTGCTTGTCGATCACGTAGTCGTGGTCGCAGCCCAGCTCCCAGAGCTGTGAGTTCGCGGTCCAGGCGAGGGGGACGGCGGTCGGGGCCGGGGTGCCGGGCGTGCCACCCCCGGAGGGGGAGGAGGTCTTGGCACCGCCCGACGCCGATGAGGACGCGGACGAGGACGACGGGGTGGCGGAGGCGGAGTTCGGCGCCGGGCCGGTGGCGCCGCTGCCGTGGCGCTCGGCGTCACCGGAGGCGGTCGTGACGGAGGAGCCGGGATCCCAGGCCGCGCTGCCGGCGGGCTGCCGGTCGTCCGGGAGGGCGGCCAGGGTACCCAGGGTCGCCAGGAGCGCGGTGGCCACGGCGGAGGCGACCAGCGTGCGGCGCCGTCGGTACCAGGGGCGGGCGACGGGGGGCGCTTCCCCTGAGGGGGCCGCTTCCGCTAAGGGTTCCGCGGCGGGTCGCGGGGTTTCCACGGGTTCGGAGGCACGGGTGTCCGCCGGCCCGGGGCTCTCCGCGGGCTCCGTGCTCTCGGTGTCCTCCGTGCTCTCTGCGTTCTGGGCGCCTTCCGCGGTCTCTGCGCTTTCCGCGGCGCGCGGGCGCTGGCGTGCCGCCACCGCCCGCAGCCAGTGCTCGTGGAGTCCGAGCCGTTCCTGCGGGGTCGCCCCGCAGAACGCGGCCAGGCGTTCCACCGGAGCGAAGTCCAGCGGGACCGCCTCGCCCGCACAGTAGCGATGCAGGGTGGAGGTGTTCATGTTCAGGCGGCGGGCCAGGGAGCCGTAGCTCCGGTCCGTACGGTCCTTCAACTGCCGCAGCAGCGCCGCGAACTCCTCGACGTCGTCGCGCACGGGCACCTTCCCCCGCTCGTCCGTATCCCAGGCACTCATATACCTGCACGTCAGCAGGGCTGGGATGGTTCCAGGGCGGGGAAACGGACGGTCGCCGTTGCGGTCCGACCCGGTGACGGCCGATGCTCTTGGTGCCGCACCGAGCAGGCCGGACCGACCAGCCGGCCACGTCGGCGGCAGCCCACACCCATGCACCGACCCACGGGGGAACACCCATGCCCAAGCGCACCCGAGCAGGCGCGCTCACCGCACTCGCCGGCGCCGCACTCGTCGCCGGCACCGCGCTCGCCGCTCCCGCGGCGGCCGCACCCAAGGCGCCCGGCTTCCTCGCCGCGGCCGACCTGCCGCCGCGTCCCGGCTCGTCCTGGACGGCCGGCAAGGTCACCGCCGGCATTCCGGAGGAGGTCAGGCAGGACATCTGCATCGGCGTCGGGCTCGGCGGCGGCCAGGACTCCTGGTACCGGAAGTTCCGGACCGACCTCGACACGAGCGCCCGTCAGGTCAGCGCGGAGCTGCCCAGCGTCCGCCTGGCGAAGGGCCGGTTCGCGAAGCTCGACGAGGACATCGTGTCCTGCGCGGACCGGATCGAGATGGAGGATCCGCAGATCCGGGCCACGTTCCAGGACCACGGCACCCTCCCGGTCGGGGACGGCGCCCATGTCTACGCCCTGCGCACCGTGACCGCCTGGGGTGCCAGTGACATCCGGCTGATCTCCATCGGCCGGGAGGGGCGCACCGTCACCGTCGTGGACTGGGGGCAGCTCGGCGGCTTCGTGGACGCGCCCGTGAAGGCCTTCAAGAAGACCACCACCACGGCCGTGAACAAGCTCCACTGACGCACGGTCACCGGGACCGGGGCCGCCCTCTCCCTCGGGGGAGGGGAGGGCGGCCCCAGACGCAAGACGCAAAGAAACGAAGACACGAAGTCACAGAAAACGGGGAACAGACATGAGCAGCAAGACCCGCGCCGTCCTCACCGCCGGCGTCCTCGCCGTGGCCCTCGGGCTCGGCGCCACCGCCCAGGCCTCGGCCGGCGCACCGCGCACCGTCAGTGGCAACCCGGCTGACAACATCACCCGCATCGCCGACTTCTACGGCGCCTACATCGACGCGGAGAGCGACCTGGACGGCAGCGGCAACCTGCCCACCGCCCTGCGTGCCTACTACATCGCCCCGAGCTACCTGAAGAAGCTCAAGGCCTGGGAGAACCGCGAGCACGCGGACGGGGTGCTGCGGGCCCAGAACACCCCGCTCAAGTGGAAGGTCACGGACAACGGCACCGGAAAGTACACGGAGGCCGTCGTCACGCTCACCTGGAGCCGCAACACCACCTCGAAGCTGGTCGTCGACATGACCCGTGACACCCACAAGATCGTCAACATCGGCACCAAGGGCCTCGGGGGCAAGTAGCCGGAAGGACAGGTTTCGGCCAGGTTCGCCGGTGCCGCGGACCGCGTGAAACAGCTCGGGGGGTTGCGTGCGGGGCTGAATCACGCCGGGTCCGCGGCACCCTTGGCGCGTACGGGGCGGTCAGGGCGGCGACGTACGGGCCGGAGCGGGCCCGGGACATGGCCGAACACCCGGTCGTCATCGGCGTGACATGACTGGCCCGTGCCCGAGCGGGCATGGATCCCCGTGAACGTGTTCGATCAGGAGGGGATCCGGCAAACAGCGTGCGGGCGGGGGTCATGAACAGTCAGGCACGAGGGGGCGGTCCCGTGGCCATCGGGGCCTCCTCGGCGCAGACCGCGGGGGAAGAGACCGACACGACGGAACGGGGAAACCCGTCGCAGCTCAGGCGCCGGCTGGGACGGTCGGACCTGCGGGCGGTGCCCGAGGCGCGCAGGGAACTGCGGGAGCTGCTGCGGCACTGGGGGCGGCCCGGCCGCTCCGAGATAGCGGAACTGCTCACCAGCGAACTCGTCACCAACGCGCTCGTCCACACCGACCGGGAGGCAGTGCTGACGGCCGTCGTGGAACCGGGCCAACTGCGGGTGGAGGTACGGGACTTCGTGGCCCGCAGGCCGCGGATGTGCGCCCCCGGCGCCGACACCGACACCGACGACGGTACGCACGGCCGGGGCCTGGTGCTGGTCGACGCCTTCGCCGACGCGTGGGGCGTCCAGGCGCACGAGGTCGGCAAGTCGGTGTGGTTCGAACTGGACGCGGAGGCCGCCTGAGCGCTCCGCCGGACCCGCTCAGCCGGCGCCTCGTACCCAACGGGACGGGGGCGCGACCGTCATGGTCACGCCCCCGTCCCGAGGTGCTTGTGCGGCAGTCGGCGATATCAGCCGAACTGCTGCTCGAGGTCCTTGAGCTTGCGCTCCAGGGAGTCCAGGCGCGGCAGTGCCATTGTGTCGTCCTCCGCGGTCAGGTCGACCGTGATCGGGTCAGACCCTTTGCGGACGGGCTGAAGGGAGGGCCGCTGGCGTACGGGCAGCTGCTCCGGCGCCGATATGGCAGGCTCCGCAGTGGGCTGGGAGGCGCGCTCGACCTGGTGCTGCACCTCGTCCTGCCGGCCGCGTCCGACGAAGCCGCGGTGGCCCCGGCTTATGGCCTTGAGCTGGGCCCGCTCCAGACGGTCCTGCTCGCGGCGGCGCAGCCGGTTCGTCTCCTTCTGCCGCTTGTCCTCGCGCACCTCGTCGACCGCCTCGTCCAGGCTGCGCACGCCTTCGAGGAGCATCAGCGACCAGGCCTTGTACGTCTCGCGGGGGGCGCGCAGCCAGCGGACGATACGGATCTGCGGCAGCGGACGCGGCACCAGACCCTGCTCGCGCAGGGCGGCCTTGCGGGTCTGCTTCAGCGCGCGGTCGAAGAGGACGGCCGCGGACAGCGACATGCCGGCGAAGAACTGGGGAGCGCCCGCGTGGTCGACACCCCTGGGCGCGTGCACCCAGTTGAACCAGGCCGCGGCACCGGCGAACGTCCATACGAGTATCCGGGAGCCGAGGGCCGCGTCACCGTGGCTCGCCTCGCGCACCGCGAGGACGGAGGAGAACATCGCCGCGCCGTCCAGACCGAACGGGACGAGGTACTCCCAGCCGTCGGAGAGGCCGAGGTTCTCCTGGCCGAAGCCGACCAGCCCGCGGAACGAGAGGGCCGCGGCGACCGACGCGGAGGCGAACAGGAGCGCGTAGGAGACGGTGCCGTATATGGCCTCCTTGCGCCGGCGGCGCTCCTCGCTGCGCTCCCACGAGTCGTCCTTCGCGTGCTCCCCGCCGGACCGCTTGGAGCGCGCCAGCACCGCCACCGCGACCAGCATGCCCAGGAGCAGTACGGCGCCGGGAAGCAGCCAGTTCAGCGATATGTCGGTCAGTCTCATCTAGGGGTCCCTTGCATTGGGATAGGGCGTATCGCCCGCCATAGTGGCCCAATCCCACTGGCCCTCAGGGGGTTTCGGGGCAAGAGGCCGCCAAGGAAGTGCAAGGGGATGCCCCAGGGCGGCATTCTGCTCGAACTGCCGCGTGAGGGGCGGGAGTTGAGTTCGAGTAAGACTACCCATACGGGTGGTTCCTCGGAAAGTTCCTGCGGCAAGTGAGGAAGTTGTGAATTCCCTGTCCCCGCGGGGGCGAACCAGCCACCGGCGATCTTAGTGGATGCCGAGGGGTGCCGCGTCCCGGGGGGTGGTGCTGCGGGCGGCCTGAGGGTGCCTCAGGCCGCCGCGGCCGCCGCGAGTTTGGCGATCCGGTCGTCGTCGCAGGTGCGCGGGCAGGTGGCGCAGGTGTCCTCGGGGCGCAGCGTGTAGTACATGCAGCAGCTCGCCCGGTCCCGGGTCGGCAGCGGCTCCCCGGCCGGGCCGGACAGCACCCGGAAGGCGGCCGAACCGACGTACGGCTTGGTCGCGCCCGGGAGCAGCTGTTCGAGTTCGCGGACGGCCCGTGCCTCGTCCCCGAGCAGTTCGGCGATGTACCAGAGCCCCTCGACGACCTCGTCCGTCGCCATGCCCCACAGTGCGCGCCCGCGCCGTCGCATCCGCGGTCCGAAGCCGCCGAGGACCGGCTCCAGGTGTTCGGCGACGGCCGCCCGCACCTCCGCCCGCAGCGCCTCCTCGCCGGCCACGACGACCGCGCCGGGCAGCGTCGCCGCCGGATCGCCCGGGAGGCAGGCGAAGGAGGCGACGCGGACGGCCATCCGGCCCGCCGTGCGGTCGTACGACACCTCGGTCGCGGGCAGGCGGGGGACCCGGCGGTCCAGGAACCAGGGGAGGGTGATCAGGAGGCAGGCCGCCCAGCCGTAGCGGTGCAGGCCGAAGGTGGCGACCACGTCGGGGCGGGCCGGCCTCCCCTCGTCCCGCAGGATCTGGTCCTCGTCCCAGGCCAGGAACGCGTCCAGCCCGGAACCGCCCGCCGCCAGCTCGGCGGCGCCGACCCAGCCGCCGCCCCGGGGCGCCGGGTCGCCCGGTCCCAGCTCCGTGACCGCCAGGTCCGGGCAGACCTCGGTGAGGCGCGCGTAGGCGGCGGAGACGGGGGAGGGCATGGGCTACCACCGATCGGATCCGGGCCGACTGTCAGATAAGTAAGCCTTACCTTACCCACTCGCTCGGAAATTTGAACCAGCGCCTTGTGCGCCTAAGGTGCTTGACGGACAAGTAACAACCCGCCGTTAATGACCCAAGTGCCGACGAGCCGGAGGAGGCCCCGTGGACCAGCGCGCGCACCCGGCTCCCGCCGAGACGGCCAGGGTGCCGGCGCAGTCGCGGTCGGAGGAGTCGGCGCGCGAGGCGCCCGGGTTCCCGGCCGGCCTGCCGGCCGCGCGGGGCGAGCACACGCACGGCGAGCGGCCGATCCCGCAGCCCAGGCCCGCCGTGCAGCGGGCGTCCGTGCGCGGGCAGATCCTCGACGCGCTGCGCACCGCACTGGCCGCCGGGGAGCTGGCGCCCGGCGAGGTGTACTCGGCACCGGCCCTGGGGGAGCGGTTCGGGGTCTCCGCGACGCCGGTGCGCGAGGCGATGCAGCAGCTGGCGCTGGAGGGCGCGGTCGAGGTCGTGCCCAACCGCGGGTTCCGGGTCGTCGAGCGGGGCGCTCGCGAGCTCGCGGAACTGGCCGAGGTACGGGCGCTGATCGAGGTACCGGTGATGCTGCGGCTGGCGCGCAGCGTACCGGCCGAGCGGTGGGCCGCGTTGCGGCCGCTCGCCGAGGAGTCGGTGCGGGCGGCGGCGCGGGGGTGCCGGGCGACGTACGCGGAGGCCGACCGGGCGTTCCACCGGGCGGTGCTGGCCCTCGCGGGCAACGAGCAGCTGGTGCAGATCGCGGAGGACCTGCACCGCCGTGCGGTTCCGCTGCGCGGGGCACGGGCCGACCTGATGGCGGACGCGGCCGAGCACGCGGCGTTGCTGGAGGCGTTGATCGCGGGGGAGCTGGATGCGGTGCGGAGACTGGTGGCCGGGCATTTCGCCGCCGCGGGCTGACAGGGGGAGGGTGTTTGCGCGGGGGCGCGCCGTGGGGGTACCAGCCGGATGCCGGGTGCGGGATGCCGGGTGCGGGCGCGTCGTGGCTGGTCGCGCAGTTCCCCGCGCCCCTGAAGGGGCGCTACAGCCGGAGCTTCTTCCCAGCCCCCAGTGCCTCAAGGGCCTGGGAGGTGCCCCCAGGCGGCACGGGTGGGTGCGGGCGGCATCCGGCCAGCGCCGGTAAGCGTCCCCACCCCCCGGCCTCAGCCCCCTCAGCTGCCCTGCGCCGTCTTCTGGTACGCGTCGTGCCACGCGGCCTTCGCGCCCGAGTCGCCTATGCGGTAGACGTCGACCACCGCGCCGGCCGCCACGGCCACCGACAGCACGCCCACGGCGACCCGCACCGGGAGGGCCGACCAGCGGGCGCCCCTGCCGGGAGCCTGCTCCTCCCCGCCGCGGCGTGTCGCCCACCACACCACCGTGGCCAGCACGAACAGACCCAGGGCCCACGGCAGCAGCCCGTCGCCCAGTTCGGTGTGCCGGCGGACCAGGGTGTCCTCGGTCACGTGCCGCTCCAGCCACTCGCCGGCCTGAGTCGTCAGCGGCACGCTGACGAGGGCGGCCAGGGCGAGCGCGGGCAGCAGTACGCCCAGCCGCCGGGCGGCCCGCGGCCACAGCGCGGCGGCCACCAGGGCGAGTGCGGTCAGCGGGACCAGGACGACGACGATGTGGACCAGCAGGACATGGGCCGGCAGCCCGTTGACGGTGCTCATGGCGAAGCGCTCCTGAGAGGGTCGGGGCGCGTCAGGCTGCCACAGCAGACTCTCAGTTTCCTCTGAGCCGGGTCTCAGGCGCTCGCCGCTCCCGGTGCGGGCGGTGTCAACTGCCGCGCCAGCCAGGTGGGGACGCCGCCCAGCAGACGGAACAGCCGGCCCGCCTCCTCGCGCAGGCGGGACGCCTCCGGCTCGGACTCCGTGTCGGCGAGGGAGGCGAGCGCCGGGGCCGTGCCCACCAGGTAGCCCAGTTCCTCCCTGATCCGCAGCGACTCCGCGAAGCCGTGCCGTGCCTCCGCCAACTCCCCGTCCCGCAGCGCCAGTCCGGCCAGGTGACGCCAGGTGAACGAGAGCAGGAGCGGGTCGGCGTGGGCGGTGGCGGCCGCGTGGGCCCGGCGGTACGCGGCGCGGGCCGCCTGCGGGGAGCGGGTCAGGTTCTCCGCCAGCAGGCCCCGGCGGAAGTCGAGCAGCGCCCGGCCCGGCGCCCCCGGAGGGATCAGCGCCGCCGCCCTCCCGAGCGCGGCCCGCGCCTCGTCCGCCCGGTCCCGCACCCCGTGCAGCGTGGCCGCGTAGGCGAGTTGGCCGCGTTCGCAGGCGGCAGCGCCCCGCTCCTCGTCGGTCCGGGCCACCGCCTCCGCCGTCCGCAGCGCGTCCTCGGCCTCCTCCCAGCCCCCCTCGGTGTACAGACACCGCTCGACCATCAGCCCCGCCCGCTGCAGGGTGTACGTCGGCGTGTCCGAAGGCAGCAGAGCCGCCGCGTCGGCCCAGCAGGCCCGCGAGCGCAGCCGCCACACCGCGGTCTGGAGCGGATCGTCACCGTCGGTCGTTCCGTTCCCAGACATGGCGGAATACGCCACGTTGCCCTCCCCTTGCGCGCCGTCGAGCAGTGAAGTGGTGGCCGCATTCCAGCACCGATCGCCGCGCGGGGCCAAGAGGGTGGGTGAATAATTTCACAAAGTCGTGGGACGGCGGCGCCACTCGGCGCGAGCCGGTGGCACGCCCGCGTGACCTCAGCTCATCCGCAACGCCAAGAAGAAATCGAGCTTGTCCTCCAGCCGGGACAGGTCCCGGCCCGTCAACTGCTCGATCCTCCCCACGCGATAGCGCAGCGTGTTGACGTGCAGGTGGAGACGGGTGGCGCAGCGGGTCCAGGAGCCGTCGCAGTCGAGGAACGCCTCCAGGGTGGGGATCAGTTCGGCACGGTGACGGCGGTCGTAGTCGCGCAGCGGGTCCAGGAGGCGGGCGGTGAAGGCACGGCGGACGTCGTCGGGGACGAAGGGCAGGAGAAGGACGTGCGAGGCCAGCTCCTGGTGGCCCGCCGCGCAGACCCGGCCGGGGCGGGCCGCCGCCACCCGGCGGGCGTGCCGGGCCTCCTCCAGGGCGCCGCGCAGCCCCTCCGCCGAGTGCACGGCCGCGCTGACGCCGAGGGTGACCCGGCCGTCGTCGTCGAGGCCCGCCGACAGCGGTTCCCGTACGGCCGCCAGGAGGGCGTCGGCGTGGATGCCGGACTCGGAGCCGTCGTGCTCGGCGGTGACGGCGGGCAGCGGGACCAGGGCGATCGCCTCGTCGCCGGTGTGGGCCACCGCTATCCGGTCGGAGGGCTCCGGGCCGGTCGCGAGCGGGTCGACCAGGATCTCCTCAAGAAGGGACTGGGCGACCGGGCCGCCCTCGACCTCCCCGCCGTCCCACTCGACGCGGGCGACGACCACCTGCCAGTGCGGGGCCGCGCCCAGCCCGGGCAGCAGGACCGGGGCGGCCACCCGCAGCCGGGCGGCGATCTCGGCCGGGGCCGCGCCCGTCTGGACCAGCTCCAGGACCTCCTGCGCGAGCCTGCGCCGCACCGTGCGGGCCGCGTCACGGCGGTCGCGCTCCACGGCGATCAGCTGGGTGACACCCTGGAGCAGGTCGAGCCGCTCCTCCGGCCAGTCGCCGGCGTCCGCCTCGACCGCCAGCAGCCAGTCCGACAGCACGGTCTCGCGCACGTCCCGGGCGCCCTGCGGGGAACGACCTCCCCCAGCTACCGCTGGGAGGTGCCCCCAGGAGCGGATCGGGAAGAGGGAGTAGGTCGTGCCGTCGAGCAGGGTGCGGTGCGGGCCGCGGCGGCCGGTGCGGGTGGCGGCCAGGTGCTCGGCGGCCAGCCCGGCGCAGGCGTCGGCGGGCAGCGCGGGCCCGGACACCTTGGAGCCCGCGATCAGGCGGCCGGCCGGGGACAGCACCCAGGCGCGCAGGTCGAGGTCGGAGCCGAGCAGGTCGAGGACCACGTCCGGGCCGCCGCCCGCCGGGCCCGAGGTCATCATCCGCCGGTGCCGGTCCACCACGGCCGCCAGGTCCCCGGCGCGCTCGCCGCTGACCTGCCGTACGACATGCTCGGTGATCGTCGCGAAGGCCACCGACTCGTGGACCGCGAAGAGCGGGAGCCGGTGACGCGCGCAGGCCACGGCCAGGTCGTCGGGGACGTCGCCCAGCTCCGCCTCACCGGCCGCCAGCGCGACCACCCCGGCCTGCACCAGCAGTCGTACGAACGGCTCGGAGTCCGCCGCGTCCCGGCGCCACGCCAGGCCCGTCAGCACCAGCTCACCGCCGGAGAGGTAGCGGCTCGGATCGCGCAGGTCGGTGGTCATGACCCCGCGCACGGTACGGTCCAGCTCGTCCTCGCCGCCGAGCAGCCGCAGGCCCAGCGCATCGGTGTCCAGCAGTGCGCGCAGCCGCATCTCGTCGCCGCCGTTCTGTGTCTCGAAATCTACGATGAATCTTGAAGGGTCACGGGGGAGGTGCCCGGCGGGCACCTCCGCGGGCCGTCACCAAGGGCTGCCGGGCCGCCACCGGTGGTCGCCAGGGCGTTTCCTGCGTTTCCACAGGAAAACCAAGAGGTTACTGATGACCTCCGTTCATACGAATCTACAAGATGCCCGTGCTGGCCAGCCAACTCCTTCATGGTTTCGGTGACTGACCCCGCTGGAGTAAGGGGCGGTGTACTGGCGTCATTCCGCGTTAACAGGACATGAACGAGCCGGGCCCGCCGCACACGGATTGGCTCAATCCGCACGACTCACGAGACTCACGAGACGGAGAAGAGAGCCGGTCATGGACTTCCTTCGCCCCGCCAGCTGGGAGGAGGCGCTCGCCGCTAAGGCCGAGCACCCCACCGCAGTGCCGATCGCGGGTGGCACCGATGTGATGGTCGAGATCAACTTCGACCACCGCCGGCCCGAGTACCTCCTCGATCTCAACCGCATCGGCGATCTCTACGAATGGGAGGTCGGCGAGGAGAGCGTACGGCTCGGCGCCTCCGTCCCGTACACCCGGATCATGGAGAACCTCCGCGCCGAGCTGCCCGGTCTCGCCCTCGCCTCGCACACCGTGGCCTCCCCGCAGATCCGCAACCGCGGCGGCGTCGGCGGCAACCTCGGCACCGCCTCCCCGGCCGGCGACGCCCACCCCGCGCTGCTCGCGGCGGGTGCCGAGGTCGAGGCCGAGTCGGTGCGCGGCACCCGGCTCATCCCCATCGACGACTTCTACACCGGCGTCAAGCGCAACGCCCTCGCGCCGGACGAGCTGATCCGCGCGGTGCACGTGAAGAAGGCCGACGGCCCGCAGCAGTACTCGAAGGTCGGTACGCGTAATGCCATGGTGATCGCCGTGTGCGCCTTCGGGCTCGCCCTGCACCCCGAGACGCGGACGGTGCGGACCGGGATCGGTTCGGCCGCCCCGACGCCCGTGCGGGCGAAGACCGCCGAGGACTTCCTGAACGCGGCGCTCGACGAGGGCGGCTTCTGGGACAACGGCAAGATCATCACCCCGTCGGTCGCCAGGCAGTTCGCGGACCTGTGCGCCGCCGCCTGCAACCCGATCGACGACGTCCGGGGCACCGCGAGCTACCGCCGCCACGCGGTCGGCGTGATGGCCCGCCGCACGCTCACCTGGACCTGGGAGTCGTACCGCGGTACCACTGAGCAGAAGGGGAGTGTCGCCTGATGCGCGTCATCTTCACCGTCAACGGACGTCCGCAGGAAGCCGACGACGTCTGGGAGGGCGAGTCCCTCCTGTACGTGCTGCGGGAGCGGCTCGGCCTGCCCGGTTCCAAGAACGCCTGTGAGCAGGGCGAGTGCGGGTCCTGCACCGTCCGGCTGGACGGCGTGCCCGTGTGCTCGTGCCTGGTCGCGGCGGGACAGGTGGAGGGGCGGGAGGTCGTCACCGTGGAGGGGCTGGCGGAGTTCGCGGAGCGGCGGGCCTGCGGCGGGGGGACGGGCGACAGTGCTATGTCACATGTCACGCGTGACACCTCACAGAGCTGGCAGCCCAAGCCCCCCTCCGACTCCCAGACCGGCGAACGCACCCAACTCTCCCCCGTCCAGCAGGCCTTCATCGACGCCGGCGCCGTCCAGTGCGGCTTCTGCACCCCCGGTCTGCTGGTCGCCGCCGACGAGATGCTGGAGCGCAACCCCAACCCGAGCGACGCGGACATCCGCGAGGCGCTCTCGGGCAACCTGTGCCGTTGCACCGGCTACGAGAAGATCATGGACGCGGTCCGCCTCGCGGCCGCCCGGCAGGGAGAGGCGGTCTGAGCGACATGCCCACCAACAGCGCCCCTCTCGGCACGCCCACCAAGGTCACCCAGGGCTCCCAGACCAGGGGCGGCATCGGCGAGTCCACGCTCCGCCCGGACGGCACCCTCAAGGTCACCGGCGAGTTCGCGTACTCGTCCGACATGTGGCACGAGGACATGCTCTGGGGCCAGATCCTCCGCTCGACGGTCGCGCACGCCGAGATCGTGTCGATCGACACCAGCGAGGCCCTCGCCCAGCCCGGCGTCTACGCCGTCATGACGTACGACGACCTGCCCACCGAGGTGAAGAACTACGGCCTGGAGATCCAGGACACCCCGGTCCTCGCGCACGGCAAGGTACGCCACCACGGCGAACCGGTCGCGATCGTCGCCGCCGACCACCCGGAGACCGCCCGCCGCGCGGCCGCGAAGATCAAGGTCGAGTACCGCGAGCTGCCCGTCATCACCGACGAGGCCTCCGCCACCGCCCCGGACGCCATCCACGTCCACGAGAACCGCGACGATCACCACATCGGCCACGTCCCGCACCCCAACATCGTGCACCGCCAGCCGATCATCCGCGGCGACGCCGACGAGGCCGCGAAGAAGGCCGACGTCATCGTCAAGGGCGAGTACTACTTCGGCATGCAGGACCAGGCCTTCCTCGGCCCCGAGTCCGGCCTCGCGGTGCCGGAGGAGGACGGCGGCGTCCACCTCTACATCGCCACCCAGTGGCTCCACTCCGACCTGCGCCAGATCGCCCCGGTGCTCGGCCTGCCCGAGGACAAGGTGCGGATGACGCTGTCCGGCGTCGGCGGCGCGTTCGGCGGCCGCGAGGACCTGTCGATGCAGATCCACGCCTGCCTGCTGGCCCTGCGCACCGGCAAGCCGGTGAAGATCGTCTACAACCGCTTCGAGTCCTTCTTCGGCCACGTCCACCGCCACCCCGCGCGGCTCTACTACGAGCACGGCGCGACGCGCGAGGGCAAGCTGACGCACGTCAAGTGCCGGATCGTCCTCGACGGCGGCGCGTACGCCTCCGCCTCCCCGGCGGTCGTCGGCAACGCCTCCTCGCTCGGCATCGGCCCGTACGTCGTCGACGACGTCGAGATCGAGGCCATCGCCCTCTACACCAACAACCCGCCCTGCGGCGCGATGCGCGGCTTCGGCGCGGTCCAGGCGTGCTTCGCCTACGAGGCGCAGATGGACAAGGTGGCGAAGCAACTCGGCATGGACCCGGTGGAGTTCAGGAAGCTGAACGCCATGGAGCAGGGCACCATCATGCCGACCGGCCAGCCGGTGGACTCGCCGGCCCCGGTCGCCGAACTCCTGCGCCGGGTCAAGGCGATGCCGCTGCCGCCCGAGCGCCAGTGGGAGAGCAGCGAGGGCGCCGACGTACGGCAGCTGCCCGGCGGCCTGTCCAACACGACGCACGGCGAAGGCGTCGTACGCGGTATCGGCTACGCGGTCGGCATCAAGAACGTCGGCTTCTCCGAGGGGTTCGACGACTACTCGACCGCGCGCGTGCGGATGGAGGTCGTCGGCGGCGAGCCGGTCGCCGTCGTGCACACCGCGATGGCGGAGGTCGGACAGGGCGGCGTGACCGTCCACGCGCAGATCGCGCGCACCGAGCTCGGCGTGGCGCAGGTGACCATCCACCCGGCCAACACCCAGGTGGGCTCGGCCGGTTCGACCTCGGCCTCCCGGCAGACGTACGTCACCGGGGGAGCCGTGAAGAACTCCTGCGAGCTGGTCCGCGAGCAGGTCCTGGAGCTGGGCCGCCGCAAGTTCGGCACGTATCACCCGGCTTGGGCCACCGCCGAGCTGCTCCTGGAGGGCGGCAAGGTCGTCACCGACGGCGGCGAGGTGCTCGCCGACCTGGTGGACGTCCTCGGCGACGAGGCGGTGGAGATCGAGGCGGAGTGGCGGCACCGGCCGACCGTGCCCTTCGACCTGCACACCGGGCAGGGCCACGGCCACGTCCAGTACAGCTTCGCCGCGCACCGCGCGGTCGTCGAGGTGGACACCGAACTGGGCCTGGTCAAGGTGATCGAGCTGGCCTGCGCCCAGGACGTCGGCAAGGCGCTCAACCCGCTCTCGGTCGTCGGCCAGATCCAGGGCGGTACGACCCAGGGCCTGGGCATCGCGGTGATGGAGGAGATCATCGTCGACCCGAAGACCGCGAAGGTCAGGAACCCGTCCTTCACGGACTACCTGATCCCGACCATCCTCGACACGCCGACCATCCCGGTCGACGTCCTCGAACTCGCCGACGACCACGCCCCGTACGGGCTCCGCGGCATCGGCGAGGCCCCGACCCTGTCCTCGACCCCGGCGGTCCTCGCGGCGATCCGCAACGCGACCGGCCTGGAGCTCAACAGGACACCGGTCCGCCCGGAACACCTGACGGGCAACGCGTAACACCGCCCAACGGCACCCCGGCGCCGGGCAACCGCTCAACTCCCGGCGCCGTACCCACAAGCGTGCACCTCCGGGCCGTCCCCCGGGTCATGCACTTCCCAAATCCCGTGCCGCCGCAGGCGTTTGCGCACCGGCGGTCACGGGGGCCCCTGTGAACCTTGGGAGACGGCACCATGACCCAGCAGTCACTCGAACCCAGGGCGACGGCCGAAGACGCGGGCGAAGGCACCCGCGTCCCGGCCGGACGGTCCTGGCTCGACCGGTACTTTCACATATCCCGGCGGGGATCGAGCGTCGCGCGTGAAGTGCGCGGCGGCGTCACCACCTTCATGGCGATGGCGTACATCCTCCTCCTCAACCCCCTGATCCTGTCCGGCAAGGACGCGGCCGGGGACACCCTCGGCCAGAAGGCGCTGATCACCGCGACGGCGTTCGCGGCGGCCTTCACCACGCTGCTGATGGGCTTCGTCGGCAAGGTGCCCCTCGCGCTCGCCGCCGGCCTCTCCGTCTCCGGCGTGCTCTCCTCGCAGGTCGCCCCGCAGATGACCTGGCCGCAGGCGATGGGCATGTGCGTGATGTACGGCGTCGTCATCATGCTCCTGGTCGTCACCGGCCTGCGCGAGATGATCATGAACGCGATCCCGCTCGCGCTCAAGCACGGCATCACCATGGGCATCGGCCTGTTCATCGCCCTCATCGGCTTCTACAAGTCCGGCTTCGTGCACCAGGGCAAGGCCACCCCGGTCACCCTCGGTCCCGCCGGCGAACTGACCGGCTGGCCGGTGCTGCTCTTCGCCGGCACCCTGCTGCTGATCTTCATGCTGCAGGCCCGGAACGTCCCCGGCGCGATCCTGATCGGCATCGTCAGCGGCACCGTCGTGGCGGCCGCACTGAACGGCCTCGGGGTCGTCGAACCCAAGCAGTGGGCCAATGGCGCACCCGAACTGCACGGCTCCGCCGTCTCCATGCCGGACTTCTCGCTCTTCGGCCACGTCGAGTTCGGCGGCTGGGGCAAGGTCGGCGCGATGACGGTGGCGATGATCGTCTTCACCCTGGTGCTCGCCGGGTTCTTCGACGCGATGGCCACCATCATCGGCGTCGGCACCGAGGCGAAGCTGGCCGACGACAAGGGCCGGATGCCGGGCCTGTCCAAGGCGCTGTTCATCGACGGCGCGGGCGGCGCGATCGGCGGGGTCGCGGGCGGCTCCGGGCAGACCGTGTTCATCGAGTCGGCGACCGGCGTCGGCGAGGGCGCCCGTACCGGTCTGGCCTCCGTCGTCACCGGCCTGTTCTTCGCCGCCTGCCTGTTCTTCACCCCGCTCACCGCGATCGTCCCCCAGGAGGTCGCCTCGGCCGCCCTGGTGGTCATCGGCGCGATGATGCTGATGAACGCCCGGCACGTGGACTGGGCCGACCGGGGCACCGCCATTCCGGTGTTCCTGACGGTCGTCCTGATGCCGTTCACCTACACCATCACCACCGGTGTGGCCGCGGGCGTGATCTCGTACACCGCCATCAAGGCAGCTCAGGGCAGGGCACGGGAGATCGGGGCATTCATGTGGGGCCTGACAGGGATCTTCCTGGTCTATTTCGCCCTCAATCCCATTGAGAGCTGGCTGGGCGTCCACTAGGCCGCTCCGCTGGGAGAGCCGTGAACGGGCCGGTGGTCGTCCGCGGGTCCGTTTGTGGCTGGCCGCGCAGTTCCCCGCGCCCCTTACGGGGCGCTTGCCCTCAACCTCGTTAAGGAGATCCGGAAATGCTCGACATCGCCGAGGAGCTGAACCGGTGGGTCGCCGACGGGCGGGACTTCGCCGTGGCCACGGTGGTGGCGGTCGGGGGGAGCGCGCCGCGGCAGCCCGGTGCCGCCCTCGCGGTGGACGCCGGGGGCACCGCCGTCGGCTCGGTGTCCGGCGGGTGTGTGGAGGGTGCCGTGTACGAGCTGTGCCGGCAGGCGCTGGAGGACGGGGAGACCGTCCTGGAGCGCTTCGGGTACAGCGACGAGGACGCTTTCGCCGTCGGCCTGACCTGTGGCGGCGTCATCGACATCCTCGTCACCCCGGTCCGGGCGGACGACCCCGCCCGGCCGGTGGTCGCGGCCGCGCTGGCCGCATCCGCGCGCGGGGCGGCGGCGGCCCTCGCGCGGATCGTCACCGGGCCGGCGGAGCTGCTGGGCCGCGCCCTCCTGGTGGACGCCGACGGTTCCCACGAGGGCGGCTTCGGCGCCCACCCCGAACTGGACCGCACGGTCGCCGCCGAGGCCGCCGCCTTCCTGGACGCGGGCCGCACCGGCACCCTGGAGATCGGAGAGCAGGGCTCACGCTGCGGAGCACCGCTCACGGTGCTGGTCGAGTCGTCCGTCCCGCCGCCCCGGATGATCGTCTTCGGCGCCATCGACTTCGCGTCCGCGCTGGTCCGGGTCGGCAAGTTCCTCGGCTACCACGTGACGGTGTGCGACGCGCGGCCCGTCTTCGCGACGAGGAACCGCTTCCCGGAGGCCGACGAGATCGTCGTCGAGTGGCCGCACCGGTACCTGGAGCGCACACAGGTCGACGGCCGTACCGTCCTGTGCGTCCTCACCCACGACGCCAAGTTCGACGTCCCGCTGCTCCGGCTCGCCCTCCGCCTCCCGGTGGCCTACGTCGGCGCGATGGGCTCCCGCCGCACCCACCTGGACCGCAACGAGCGCCTGCGCGAGGTCGGCGTCACGGAACTGGAGCTGGCCCGCCTCCGCTCGCCCATCGGCCTGGACCTCGGTGCCCGTACGCCCGAGGAGACCGCGCTGTCGATCGCGGCCGAGATCGTCGCGAACCGCCGGGGCGGCAGCGGGGTCTCCCTGACCGGCGCGCACACCCCGATCCACCACGACGCGACGCCTTCACCGCTCCCGGCACGGCGGATCGGGTCGGTGGCCTAGCTCCCCCTGCCGGGGCCCACCCCTGTCAGGGCCGCCGGAGGAGTGAGTTGACCGCCCGCCCGAACACCGCGCGGGACGTCCGGCGCACCAGCGGGTCGAGGAACGACGGCAGCCCCCGGATCCGCAGTTCCTCGTGCCAGACCACCCGGGTACGGCCGCCGGGCCCGGGGTGCACCTCCAGTTCGGCCCAGCCGAGCACCACCCGGCCGTGCTTGACCAGGCGGCACCGGCCGGAGCCGCCGTCCTGCGGGGGCTCCCAGACGGTCACCTCCATGGGATCGTCGAACGACAGCGGCCCGAACCCGGAACGGGCCACGAAGACCGTGCCCTCGTGGGTCGGGGGATCGGTGAGCACGGTGACCCGGGTCAGCGGAACCACGTCGGCGTGCCGGGACCACTCCGTGAGCCGGCGCCACGCCTCGTCGATCGGCAGCGGAGCCGTCCGCTGGAGGAGGAAGTTGACCACGGCACGATCGTAGAGAACCGGCCACCGTGCGCGGGTCGCACACCGAGTGTTCACAGGACCGACAGAATCGTCCAACCCCGGCCGGAGTCGGCCCCGGCCCCGTACGATTCCCGCCATGGCGGGCAAACCGCCTGCCTTCACGGGGAGTTGGTCATCATGCCGTTGAAGACCTATGGCGTCCTGATCGCCCGGGCGGTCGACACCCGGCGCGAGGGCGCCGCCGACAGCCCGCACTACCAGATCCACCTCACCGACGAGTCCGGCACTCACTACCGGGCCGCGGTCAACGTCCTCTCGCAGGAGAAGCCCGCCGAACTGCTCTACCTCGTCGACGACGACTTCGAGCACCCCCTCACCGCCCGCGTGGCAGGCCTGACCAGCGGCTGGAACACGCTGCCGTCCGGGCCCGGCGGCCCCAACCTCGACTTCGTCCGCGGCAACCTCTTCGACCCGGCGAAGATGCGGGTCCTCCCGGCGGACCGCTCCGGGCCCGACAACGACCTGGCCGACCTGCTCGACCACTACGTCCGGCGGGCCGTCGACGACCCCGGCGCCCGGCTGTACCTCTTCGGCGAGCGCTGGGGGCCCGAGACCGGCGTCAAGGACAAGGTGTTCGGCTTCCTGCCCGGCAACGGCGTCCACGACATCCACATGAACCAGGGCAACAGCGGCCGCTTCAGCGGCGACGACGGGGTCTGGCAGGACGGCGGGCTGCTCATCCGTTTCCCGGCCGACGGGCAGGCCGCGGAGCGCTGGGTCGGGATCTTCCTCGCCTTCCAGAGCCAGGCCTGGCACACCGACGACGTCACCGGCCACACCCTCCCCGACGTCGACACCTCCCGCCCCGCCCCCGGCGACCAGCCGGTCCGGATCGTCGCCGCGCTGGTCAACCCGGCCGGCCCGGCCCCCGAGGCGGAGACCGTCACCCTCCTCAACGCCTCGCCCGCCCCGGTCGACCTCACCGGCTGGCGCCTCCTGGACCGCGTCGGCCAGGCCTCGCCGGTACCGGCCGGTCCCCTCGCCGCCGGCGCCGCCCTCGCCGTGCCGCTCTCCGGCGGCGCCCAACTCGGCAACCACGGCGGCGAGGTCACCCTCCTCGACGTCGCCGGCCTCAAGGCACACGGCGTGTCGTACACGGCCGAGCAGGCGGCCCGCGAAGGGTGGTGGGTCGTCTTCTGACCCGACTCTGTCGGGAACGCACGGCGGTACGGCACCATGAGCGCGGTCCGTACCGCCGCCGTACCGCCGTCGTTGTCGTCCCGGGGGGCGTCTCGTGGAACACGAACTGCACGACAGGCACGACGCACATGACAGGCACGACGCACACGACAGGCACGACGCACACGACAGACTCGACGACCTGATGCGCGAGCCCTACCCCCTCTACGCGCGGGCGCGGGCGGCGGAGGGGCTGGTGCGGGTGCCCGAGCTGGACGCCTGGCTGGTGGCCCGGGACGCCGACGTCCGCGAAGTGCTGCGCCGCACGGAGGAGTTCTCGTCGGCGAACGCGTTACGGCCGGACGTCATGCCCGCGCCCGCCGCGCTCGCCGTGCTCGGCGGCGGCTTCGGCGGCCGGCCGGTCGTGGTCACCTCGGACGGCGAACGGCACCAGCAACTGCGCGCGCCGCTGCTGCGCGCACTCTCACCCACCCGGATCGCGGCGGCCGTGCCGTACGCCCGTGAGCGGGCCGCCGCCCTCGTCGACGGGTTCGTGACGGACGGCGGGGTGGAACTGATGTCGGCCTACGCCATGCGGCTGCCCGGCGAGGTCATCGGCAAGGTCGTCGGACTCGACCCCGCGGATGTGCCCCTGGTCGTGCACGGCGGGCGCCGCGCCGAGGAACTGCTGTTCCGGCCGCTGCCGGAGGCCGGGCAGATCGCCGCCGCCGAGGACGTCGTCGCCATGCAGCGCGTCCTCGACCGCTGCGCCCGCGACCGCTACGCCCACCCCCGTGAGGACCTGGCCACGGAGATCGTCGCCTCCGTGACCGAACCCGGCCACGCCGAACTCCCCCTGGAACAGCGCCACGAGGCCGTCGCACACCTCCAGAACCTGCTGATCGCCGGGCACCTGACCACCACCGCCCTGATCGGCACCACCGTCCTGCACCTGCTGAGCCACCGGGACCAGTGGGAACTGCTGGGCCGGCAACCGGAGCTGATCCCGGCGGCCGTGGAGGAGGCGGCCCGCTACGACGGCGCGCTTCAGGGCTTCCGCCGGGTCACCACCCGCCCGGTCACCCTCGCCGGCACCGAACTCCCGGCCGGGGCCGAGCTGTTCGTCGCCTTCGGCGCGGCCAACCGGGATGCCTCGCGTCACCCCAGCCCCGACACGTTCGACATCACCCGGGCCGCCCCCGCCCGCCACCTCGCCTTCGGCTTCGGCGCCCACGCCTGCGTCGGCGCCCAATTGGCCCGCGAGCAACTCCGCATCACGGTGGAGGAGTTGACGCGCCGACTCCCGGACCTGCGGCTCGCAAAGGGCCGTCCGGTCACCATGCGGCCGACGATGATCCACCGCTCACCGGAGGAGCTGCACCTCTCCTGGACCGTGTCCTAGGCGCTGTTCGGGAGCCGGGCGCCCGACCGGAGTTCGGCGATCGGGCGCCCGGGCCGGTGGTCACTTCTTGGTGACGGACTCCACCCAGCTGATGAAGTTCGTCGTCGAGTCGCCGGTGCGCTCGGCCTGGGTGTGTCCCTGGGCCCACACGGTGGCGAAGTCGACGTCGCGGATGCCGTAGTTCTGCAGGGCCAGCGCGATGTTGATCTCGGTCGTGTTGGCCGTGTCGCCCTGCATGATGCCGGTGCGGATGCGCCAGTGGCGCGCCGGCTGCGACCGGCGGTAGCCGCCGAAGGCGGGCGAGAGGAAGTACAGCGGGTTGTAGGCGTCGGCCCGCCAGGCCATGTCCTTGCCGACGCTGTCCTTCTTGGCGAAGTCGCTGTCGTACGCCGAGGAGCCGTAGTCGGAGTTCCAGTCGGAGTACGTGGCGTACGTCGTCTCGTTCGCCTTGACGACGTCACGGGTGAGCGGCGCGAAGTGTGCCGGGGCGCCGAGTCCCATCGCGAAGACGCCGTTCTCGGTCTGCCCGCGGGAGTACCCGTCGAACGCGCCGACCGGCTTGCTCGCGGTCTTCTGGCTTTTGACGAAGCCTTCGAGGCCGGAGACCGTGACGGTGTTGGTCGTGGCGTCGTAAGTGACCCACGTACTGGCGGTGTTGAGGTAGGCGATGTAGTCCTCGACCGTCTCGTACGTGGTCGAGGACCCCGTCTGGCCCGATCCGGGCGGGCCGCCCATCGTGGTGATGGTGTACGGGAAGGTGTTGTCGGACAGGAAGTTGTTCAGCGAGGTGGTGATCACCTCGATCAGGTGGTCGTAGTAGCTGCCGGCCAGGTAGGTGCCGCTGCCGGACTCGGCCAGCTTCAGGCGCCTGCCCTGTTCGTCACGCAGTCCCAGCCGGTTGACGTACGTGGGCCAGGCCTTCGCGAGGTCCGCCGAGTAGGCGCTGGTCCAGGTGCCCGACGCGCGCGTGCCGGTCGAGGCGAACTGGCCCATGTTCCACTCGTAGGACAGGTTGGCCTCGTGCAGGCTGGTGATCGGGCACCAGGCCATGACCCCGGCGACCGCGTCGCTGAGGGGCTTGCCCTGGGCGTCCGCCATCGCCGCGCCGATCGTGCGCAGGTACGGGTGGTACAGCGGGCTGTCACCGGACGCGCCCGCCACGGTGTCCTGGGCGCCGCCGCCGCTCATGCCGAACAGGACGATGTCGTCCGTGCTGCCGGGCAGGACGCTCCGGTTGTACCGCAGGAAGCGGACCGCGGCCTTGAGGTCGGTCACGCCCCAGGGGGCCGCGTCGGAGCGGGTGCTGGTCGAGCCGTCCCGGCCGCGCAGGCCCGGCCACACGTAGATGTGCCCGGCCGCGAGGTACTGCGAGACGCTGCTGTAGCTGTAGGACGTGGCCGGCTTCTGCGCGGCGTAGCCGGGGGTGTTGACCGGGATCACGATCGGCGCCGTGCGTCCCGAGTACGCGCCGACGGTGCCCTTCGGGTCGACCGTCGCGGTGTACGTGGTCCCGTCGCTGTTCACGGTGGCCGTCAGATAGGCCCCCGGCACGTAGATCGACAGGTTCTCGTAGTCCGTCGTGGCCGGGTTGGTGACGTACACCTTCCCGAGTTGGTAGTACACGTCGTTGGCCGAGTCGTACGACCAGGCGGTGGAATCGAACTCCAGCGAGTACGCCGAGTTCGCCGCGGACGTGCTCGACGAACTGCTCGTCGAACTGCTCGGCGAACTGTTCGACGACGAGGTGCCTGCGAAAGCCCTGCCTGCCGCGCCCTCGGCGATTCCGAACGCGGCCATGGCTGCGGCGCCCCGGACAACGGTTCTGCGGTTGATCTCCACCCGTGGACCTCCTTGTGCAGCGGGTTGCTGTGCGGCTCTTCCGAGTCCCCGACTGTAGGCAAGGAGGGGCAAGATTGTTGACAATTTTGATGATTATTTTGTTAGAAGGTTGCCGGGGCCGGTGCGCCTTCCCCGGTACGGCTCGGCCTTCGGCACCTCCGGGTGTGAGCATGGAGGAAGGAGACCCCGACCTCGTCCGGAGAGGACGAACCGTGCGCTACCGGGACCGTGCTCACGCGGGCCGCGAACTCGCCGCCGTGCTGGTCGAGTTGCGGGACAAGGGCGCCCTGCCCGACCCGATCGTGCTGGCGCTGCCCCGGGGCGGTGCGGCCGTCGCCGCGGAGGTGGCGCGCGAGCTGTCGGCCCCGCTCGACGTGCTCGTCGTACGCAAGATCGGAGCCCCGTACCACGAGGAGTTCGGCGTCGGCGCGATCGCCGGGGAGGACCCGCCGCTCCTCGACCGGGCGACCCTGGCCCATCTGGACCTGAGCGAGGACTCCCTCGCCCCCGTCGTCGAGCGGGAGCGGCAGGAACTGCGCCGCCGCGAGCGCCGCTACCGGGAGGGCCGCCCGCCGCCCCGACTGCGCGGCCGCACCGTGCTCGTCGTCGACGACGGCCTCGCCACCGGCTCCACCGCCCGCGCCGCGCTGCGCCACGTACGCGGCCGGGGCCCCGCCCGGACCGTGCTGGCGGTCCCGGTCGGCGCACCCGACTCCCTGGACGCGCTCGCCGCCGAGGCCGACCTCATCGTCTGCCCGTACCGCCCGGCCATCTTCAGCGCGGTCGGGCAGTGGTACGACGACTTCGGGCAACTGACGGACGACGACGTGCTCGACGCGCTGCGCCGGGCCTGACGGGGACGGGGCGCGCGATGCCGGAGCTGGCCGAGAGCGAGGCACGGCGCCGGTTCGCCGCGGCCCGGGTGGCACGGCTCGCGACCGTGGACGGGAGGGGCCGTCCCCATCTGGTGCCGGTCGTCTTCGCCCGGCACGGCGCCGACGGGATCGTCACCGCCGTGGACCACAAACCCAAGACCACGACCGACCTCAGGCGACTGCGCAACATCGCCGCACAGCCGTCCGTGTGCCTGCTCGCGGACGCGTACGACGACGACTGGGACCGCCTGTGGTGGGTCCGGGCGGACGGCGAGGCGAAGGTGATTCCCGCCGACGCGGCGCTCGTCGGGCCGCTGAGCGCGAAATACCCGCAGTACCGAGAGCACCCTCCGGCCGACGCGGTCATTCTCGTGACCGTGACGCGCTGGACCGGCTGGCAGGCGGCGCCCCTTTGAGCCGCCGGTGCGATCCGCCGGAACGTGACCTTCTCGCGGGCGGGCCGCGGGCCCCCTGGATACGATGTGGGTGA
Source organism: Streptomyces sp. NPDC001980 (assembly GCF_040296885.1). Taxonomy (NCBI): domain Bacteria; kingdom Bacillati; phylum Actinomycetota; class Actinomycetes; order Kitasatosporales; family Streptomycetaceae; genus Streptomyces; species Streptomyces sp. NPDC001980. The sequence continues at coordinate 222,117 of NZ_JBEOYD010000016.1, forward strand.
TGGCGACGCGCATCGCGGGCTACGAGGTACAGGGCGAGATCGGGCGCGGCGGCATGGCCGTCGTCTACCGCGCCACGGACCTGCGTCTGGACCGGACCGTCGCCCTGAAACTGCTGGCCCCCGAGATGGCCCGCAACGACACCTTCCGCCGCCGCTTCACCCACGAGTCACGGGTCGCCGCCGCCATCGACCACCCCCACATCGTGCCGATCTTCGAGGCCGGCGAGACGGACGGCGTGCTCTACATCGCGATGCGGTACGTGTCGGGGCCCGATCTGCGCGCGCTGCTGGACAAGGAGGGCGTGCTGCCGGTGGACGCGGTGCTGCGGATCGCCGCCCAGGTCGCCTCCGCGCTCGACGCGGCCCACGAGCACGATCTGGTGCACCGGGACGTGAAGCCCGGCAACGTGCTGGTGGCGCAGGGCACGGACAGCGACCACCCCGAGCACGTCTATCTCACGGACTTCGGGCTCACCAAGAAGTCGCTGTCGCTGACGGGGTTCACGACGGTGGGCGAATTCGTCGGCACCCTGGACTACGTGGCGCCGGAGCAGATCTCGGGGCGTCCGGTGGACGGCCGCTGCGATCTCTACAGTCTCGCCTGCGTGGTCTTCGAGATGCTCGCCGGCGGTCCGCCGTTCGTCCGGGACGAGGACATCGCGCTGCTGTGGGCGCACCAGTACGACGCCCCGCCCGCGCTGAGCGAGGTGCGGGCCGGGCTGCCGCCGGCGTTCGACGACGTGTTCGCCAGGGCGCTGGCCAAGGTCCCCGAGGACCGGTACGGCTCCTGCCTGGAGTTCGTGGCAGCGCTGCGGTGCGCCGCGTACGGCCCCGGTCCGGCCGGGGAGCCTGCCGTGCACCGGGACGCCGGCGGCGCCCCGACGGTCGGCCGCGACACCGTCCGCACCCCGACCGCCGGCCACGGCACCCTCCGCACCCCGACCGTCGGCCGGGAAACCGCGGACACCCCGCACCCGCCCGCCTGGGCCCGCCCGGTGTTCCGCCGGTAGCCGCTAGCCGGTAGCCGCAGTCGGTGGCCGCCCGTGGCCGTCTCAGTCGTCGGTGAGGTACTGCTCGGCCCAGACGGTCTTGCCGGTGCCGCCGTGCCGGGTGCCCCAGCGCTGGGTCAGCTGGCCGACCAGGAGGAGTCCGCGTCCCCCCTCGTCGTAGGTGTGGGCCCGCCGCATGTGCGGGGCGGTGCTGCTGGAGTCGAAGACCTCGAAGGTGAGGGTGTGGTCGTCGTGGATCAGGCGGAGCCGGACGGGCGGGCGGCCGTACCGGAAGGCGTTGGTGACCATTTCGCTGACGACGAGCTCGGTGACGAACGCGGCCTTCTCCAGCTGCCACTCGGCCAGCTGCTCGGTGGCCAGCTTGCGGGCCTCGGCGACCGCGGCGAGGTCGAAGGGCAGCTCCCAGGTGGCGACCCGGTCGGCGTGCAGGGCCCGGGTGCGGGCGACGAGCAGGGCGATGTCGTCGTCGGGGCGGTGGGTGAGCATGGACGTCAGGACCCGGTCGCAGACGGTGTCCAGGGTCTCGGCGGGGCGGGCGAGCGCGGCGAACATCGTGTCGAGGGCGTCGTCGATGTCGTGCTCACGGGGTTCGAGCAGGCCGTCGGTGTAGAGGGCGATCAGGCTGCCCTCGGGGAGTTCCGTCTCGTACGACTCGAAGGGCAGGCCGCCGAGGCCGAGCGGGGGACCGGCCGGGACGTCGAGGAAGTGGACGCTGCCCGCGGTGACCACGGCGGGCGGCGGGTGGCCGGCCCGGGCGACGCAGAGCCGCCGGGTGACGGGGTCGTACACGCTGTACAGGCACGTCGTGCCGACTCCGCCGGCGGCATCGGCGGGGCTGTCGGCACCGGCCTCCTCGGCGGAGAGGTGGACGACCAGGTCGTCGAGGTGGCTGAGGAGTTCGTCGGGTGGCAGGTCGACGTCGGCCAGGGTGCGGACGGCGGTGCGGACCCGGCCCATGGTGGCGGCGGCCCGCATGCCGTGGCCGACGACATCGCCCACGACGAGCGCGACCCGGGTCCCGGAGAGCGGGATGACGTCGAACCAGTCGCCGCCCACCCCGGCCTGGCTGACCGAGGGCAGATAGCGGGTGGCGATGTCCAGGGCCGCCTGCTCCGGCAGGGTCTGCGGGAGCAGGCTGCGCTGCAGCGTCATGGTGGTGGTGTGCTGCCGCTGGGCGCGTGCGGCGCTCTGGATGCCGGTGGCCGTGCGCGCCGCGAGCTGTTCGGCCAGCCACAGGTCGTCCGCGTCGAACGGCTCGGTCCGCCGGTTCCGTCCGAACAGGGCCACGCCGAAGGTGCTGTCGCCCGCCCTGATCGGCACCGCCATGAGCGAGTGCGCCGCGCTCTCCCGGATCCACCCGGCGGCCTGCGGATCCTCCCGCGCCCAGCGGCTCACGACCTCGTCGCCGCCCGGATACACCGTGCCCCGCCCCTCGGCCAGGCACCGGCCCGCCGGCGACCACGGCGGGCAGCGCAGCACGGCGCCGGAGGGCTGCGGGAGCGGCGGCCCGTCGGGCAGCGACCGCACGGCGGCCCGGCGCAGGGCGACGCCGTCGGTCGGCGGTGCGCCGGGCCGCTGGGGGTGTTCCCGGGAGGCCTCGGCCGCGCGTGGGGGAGTGTCCAGCAGGTCCACGGCGCACACGTCGGCGAAGTCGGGGACGGCGACCTCGGTCAGCTCCCGGGCGGTGCGCTGCACGTCGGAGCTGGTGCCGATGTGCACCCCGGCGTCGCCCAGCAGCAGCATCCGGCGCCGCGCCAGCTGCTGGGACACGTCGGCGTGGGCCGTCAGGGCCACCGCCCGCACCCGGCCGCCCGAGTCCGCCAGCGGTGTGAGCCGGGCGTGCCAGGTGCGCTCCGGGTCGGCCGGATCCAGATGGAGCCGGATCTCCTGCGGTCCGGCGCCGTCCAGGACCCGCCGCATGCTCGCCTCGGCCTCGGCGCTGCCCTTGTACGGCACGACGTCCGTCAGCCGCAGCCCCCGGATCATCCCCTCCGCCAGTGACAGCGTGCGCTGCGTCGCGACGCTCGCCCGGGCCAGCCGCAGCTCCTCGTCGAAGACGGCGGAGACACAGGGCGACTGCTGGAAGGCCCATTCGCCGAGCGCCTGTCCCGCGGTGGCCGCCGCCGGGCCGGTCACCGCCGACACCACCAGCCACTCCGTGCCGCCCGGCGGTACGCCGGAGGGCCTGCGGTGGACCAGGACGTCCCGGTCCAGCCGGTGCCCGTCGCGGTGGCGCAGCGCCGCGGTCCCGCTCCAGCGCGGTCCGACCGCCGCCTCCCGCCAGGCGTCCCGGTCCGGTTCGGCGAGCAGCCGGGCGGCCCGCTGCCCCAGGATCTCGGCGGGCGGGTAGCCCAGCAGCAGCCGGGCCCCGTCGCTCCAGCCGGTCACGAGACCCTGCTCGTCGACCGTGACCGACGCGGTGCGGGCCGCCTGGGGCACGGCGTGCGTCTGCGCCGGGTGGCTGGGAGGGGTGGGGGGTCGTTCCATCGCCGCTCATCCTTCGCGGAACCTGCACGGCCGGCTCTCTCCCCAGGATGATCCCGGCCGCCACGGAGCACCAATCCGCCGCCGCTGCCACTCCGGGCGGTCGGCGCCACACCCGCCGGAGGTTCCTGTGACGCGTCTGTGACAGTCGGGGGACAGCGTGATGACGTCGCCTTGTGAGGGTTTTATAAACGGACAAATCGCCCCTATCGCCCCCATCGTCTCTATCGGATCGATCGGTCAAGGAACCCCTCATGAGCTTCACCGCAGTCACCCAGCACACCGAGACCGCCGCCGTCGCGCTGGCCCCGCGTGAGCGCGAGACGCTGAAGCACATCGCCGCGGGCTGCACCTACCTCCAGGCGGCCCGGCAGATGGGGCTCTCCAAGCACACGGTCGATGCCTACCTCCGCCGTATCCGCGCCAAGCTCGACATCAACACCACCGCCGAGCTCACCCGGCTGGCCATCTCCCTGGGGCTGTGATCCCGGCTCTGCCCGACAGATCCGCCCGGGGCGTGACAGCGTGGGAGCAGCGGCCGGCAACGGTGTCCTGGAGGCGGAGATGACGGTGAACGGGCTAGGACTGGTGGTGCACGGCGGGCGCCCGGAGGCGGTGGACGCGGCCCGTGACGTACGGGCGTGGGCCGCGGAGCACGACGTGCGGTGCACGGACATCGACGTGTGGCACGACGGCGGACGGCACCACTCCGGCGAGGAGGTCGCGGCCGCCGGCGATCCCGACCTGATCGTCACCCTGGGCGGGGACGGCACCTTCCTGCGCGGCGCCCGGCTCGCCGCCCGCAACGACGCGCTGGTCCTCGGCGTCGACCTGGGCCGGGTCGGCTTCCTGACCGAGGTGCCGGCCTGCTCGGTGCGGGAGGCGCTGGACGCGATCCGCGAGGACCGCTACACCGTCGACAGCCGCCTGCTCCTCACCATGCGCGCCTCCCGGCGCCTGGAGGTGCCGGCCGACATGGAGCGGCTGATGCAGTACGGCCGCGGGCCGCTGCTGCCGCCGCCCCAGGTCCGCACGGACTGCGAGCAGGACACCGACTGGGGCGTGCCGCTGCACGTCGCCGCGGTCAACGACATCGTCCTGGAGAAGCTGTCCCGGGACCGCCAGGTCTCCGTCGGCGTCTACGTCTCCGGCCGGCTGCTCGCCTCCTACTCCGCCGACGCGCTGCTGGTGGCGACGCCGACCGGCTCGACCGCCTACAGCTTCGCCGCCGGCGGCCCCGTCGTCTCGCCGTGCGCCGAGGCCCTCGTCTTCACCCCGGTCGCCCCGCACATGACGTTCAACCGCTCGGTCGTCACCGCCCCGAACGAAGCGGTCGGCCTGCGCGTCCTGGAACGCTCGGGACAGGCCGCGGTCAGCGTCGACGGCCAGATGCGGGGCGTCCTGGAGCCGGGGGACTGGATCGGCGTGTACGCCGCCCCGACCCGGCTGCGGGTGGTCCGGCTCGCGACGATGGACTTCTACGGCCGCCTGCGCGAGCGCATGAACCTGACCGACGCCCCGGCCGCGGTCGCCGACGGCACCCCGGCGCCCCTGTGGTCGCTGCGGACACCTCCGCCCGGCGACCTGGCCCATCTCTCCCTGCCACTGATGGCGGCGGACTACGTCGAGGGGAAAGAACCGTGCGCCGACTGGAAAGACGGTGTCGCCCCCGCGCTGGAAAAGTCGGCCTTCCCACGTCATGCGCAGGAAGGCGACGACAACCCATGACCACCGACTCCCCGGTCCAGACGGTCCAGACCTCTCAGACAGTCCAGACCGCTCAGACGGTCCAGACCGTCCGCGGTCCGGTACCCGCCGACGAGCTCGGCACCGTGCTGATGCACGAGCACGTCTTCGTGCTCAGCGAGGAGTTCCGGCAGAGCCTCCCGGAGACCTGGGACGAGCAGGAGCGTGTCGACGACGCCGTGACCCGCCTCAAGGCGCTGGCCGCGACCGGCGTCACCACCATCGTCGACCCCACCTGCATCGGCCTCGGCCGCGACGTCGCACGCGTCGCCCGGGTCAACGAGCAGGTCGACCTCAACATCGTCGCGGCCACCGGCATCTACACCCTGGCCGACGTCCCCGACTACTTCCGCTACCACGGCCCGGGCACCCTGCTCGGCGGCGCCGAGGGCATGACCGACCTGTTCGTCCGCGAACTCACCGAGGGCATCGCCGGCACCGGGATCCGGGCCGCCTTCCTGAAGTGCGCGATCGAGGACCGGCTCACCCCGGGCGTGGAGCGGGTGCTGCGCGCGGTGGCCCAGGCCCATCTGCAGACCGGCGCCCCGATCACCGTGCACACCAACGCCGCCGCGCGCACCGGTCTCGTCGCCCAGGAGATCCTGCGCAGCGAGGGCGCGGACCTCGGGGCGGTGGTCGTCGGCCACAGCGGTGACACCGCCGACCTGGACTATCTGCACGCACTCGTCGACAACGGCTCGTACGTCGGCATGGACCGCTTCGGCCTCGACATCCTGCTCCCCGGCGACCAGCGGGTGGCGACCGTCGCGGCGCTCGCGGCCGAAGGACTCGCCGACCGGATGGTGCTGTCCCACGACGCGTCCTGCCACATCGACTGGTTCCCGCCCGGCGTGAAGGAGCAGATCGCGCCCGACTGGCACTACACCCACCTGCACGACCGGGTCCTGCCGGCCCTGCGTCAGGCAGGCGTCACCGAGGACCAGTTGACCACCATGCTGGTCGACAACCCGCGCCGCTACTTCAGCTAGCGCGCCGCCGCCGGGCCTCGGTCGGTGTCGTCCCGAACTCCGCCCGGAACGCGGTCGTGAAGGACGCGTGGCTGCCGAAGCCGCAGGAGTGCGCGATCTGCGCGATCGAGTACGACGCCCAGCCCGGCCCGGCGAGCCGTTCGCGGGCCGCGGTCAGCCGCTCGCGGCGGATCAGGTCGCGGGCCGTGGTGCCGGCCTCCTGGAGCACCTGCTGGACATAGCGCACGGACCAGCCGAGCGCCCGCGCGACGGCGACGACGTCCAGCTCCGGTTCGCAGGCGTGCTGCCGGACATAGCGGCGGATCGCCGCCTCGACCGTCGCCCGCTGCCCGGCGGGCGCCGTGTCGGTGCCGCCCTCCGCGGCCAGGCACACCAGGTCGAGGAGCCGGTCGCACGCGAGGTCGAAGGTGCTCTCCGTCAGTTCCTCGCGCTCCTCGTGGAGCGTGGTGGTCAACTGCCGGACGATCCGGCCCAGTCCGCGCTCGGCGCCGAGCAACCGCGGTTCGCCGGCCGCGATCCGGCTGCGTCCGGCGACGTCCGCGCCGGACATGATGAAGGCGATCGACAGGAAGTCCGCGTCGTGCGCGAACTTCATCGGACGGTCGATGTCGCACAGCACCATGCTGCCGGCCCGGATCTCCGTGGCCGACAGCCCCTGCTCCACCCAGGCGGAGCCGGCGAGCGGGACGAGGAGTTCGTAAGTCCCCCGGGGATCGGTCCGGATGTGCCGGGTCTCCCGCTGCACCACCTCCCGCCCGCCGGCGCACAGGGCGACGCCGTACGCCGTCGACCGCTGCCACTCCAGACGGGCGCTCCACGGCGCCTCACGGTCCGGCACGCTGATCCGGCTGGCGCCGTGCAGGCCGGTGAAGAGCTCGTCCCAGGCGCTCGCCGAGGTCAGGGTGAGGGCTTCACTCCAGGAGTACACGCGCCTCATGCTAAGCCGCCCGCGGGCGAGGGCGGCCCACGCTGTCACCGGCCGGCGAACTCGTGGGGGGCGGTCGGCGTCTTGGCCGTGCGACACCGTGCACCACCGCGCAGACATCGGGTACCACCGTGCACCATCACACGCGGTCGGGCGCCGCCATGTGCCCTCGCGCACGTTCAGGCACCACCATTACCACCGTGCGCGATCAGGAACCACCATTACCACCACGCACGTTCAGGCCTGAACGTGCGCCATCACGCACGTTCAGGTACCGCCGTGCACCACCGCGCGAGATCAAGCTGCACCACGCACCACCGAACGCCCGACGACGCATTGGACACCACCCCCACATGACCGTTTCGCGACGCTTCCTCGCCCCCGTCGTCCTCCCCGCCGACCCGTCCTGCACCGTGCTCCGGGACGCGGCGGTCGACGTCGGCCCCGACGGCCGTATCACCTACTGCGGTCCGGCCGCCGACGCACCCCCGGTCCCGGACGCCCACCCCCGCACGGCCCTGACCGGCATCCTCGCCCCGGGCCTCGTCAACGCCCACGCGCACTCCCCGATGACCCTGCTGCGGGGCCTCGGCGGCGACCTGCCGCTGCTGGCCTGGCTGCAGGACGCCGTCTGGCCCGCCGAGGCACGCATGACCTCACGGGACGCCCGCGCGGGCATGCTCCTCGGCTGTGTCGAGATGCTGCGCTACGGCGTGACCACCAGCGCCGAGATGTACGCGCACCCCGAGGCGGTGGCCGACGCGGCGCTGGAGGCCGGGAGCCGGATCTTGCTCGCGCCCGCCTACTTCGACCGGCCCGGCGACGGCTGGCGCAGTGCCGTCGACGGGATCGGCAAGTGGATCGACGCCGACGGACTGCGCTTCGGCGCCGGCGAACGCGTCGAACTCTGCTACGGCCCGCACTCCGCCTACACCCTGCCGCCCGAGGCCCTGCGGGCGACGGCCGAAGAGGCCGGCCGGCGCGGCGCGCTGGTGCACATCCACGTCGCGGAGACCCTCGCCGAGGACGCCGAGCAACGGGCACAGCACGGTTCCGTACCCCAACTCCTGCGCGACACCGGGCTGCTGGACGGCCGGCTGCTCGCGGCCCACGCCGTGCACCTCTCCGCCACCGACATCCGGCTGCTCGCGGAGTCGGGCGCCGGGGTCGCCCACTGCCCGGGCTCCAACGGCAAACTCGCCTCCGGAACGGCCCCCGTGCACGCCCTGCGCGCCGCGTCCGTCACCGTGGGCCTCGGCACCGACGGGCCCGCGAGCAACGACGACCTCGACCTGTGGGAGGAGGCCCGGCTCGCGATGATGTTCAGCCGCCTCGCCACCGGCGACCCCCTGGCACTCACCGCCGCCGACGCCTTCCTCATGGCGACCTCGGCGGGCGCCGCGGCCCTCGGCCGGACGGACATCGGAGCCCTGCGCCCGGGCAACTGGGCGGACCTGGTCCATGTCTCGGTCGACGGTCCGCAGTTCGCGACCGGTGTGGACGTGCCGGACGAGCGGCTGCTCGCCAACCTCGTGTGGGCGGCCGGCTCCCGCGCGGTCCGGGACGTCTGGGTCGCCGGGGAGCCGGTGGTGGCGGACGGGGAGACGGTTCGCGTCGACCGTCCCGCCGCGATGCGTGCCGCCGCCGAAGCGGCGGCACGCAACGTCAGATCGGAAGATCACACCTCTGTACACCAGTCACTTGTGAATGGATGGCGTATGGCGTGTTGTGGTTGTAAATT